>JARRNE010000001.1:0-17182 GCA_037385305.1 Chromatiaceae bacterium
ACGACGGTGCCTTTACGGCGGCGGAGGGTGCTGTTCGTGACTTTCGGCAGACAGTCGAGGACAAGAGCAAGATTGGGCAGTACGTCTTCGGCGGCTTTGCCAAGAATTTGTATGCCGTCACCAAGTTCGACTCGGACGCCGAGCGGCTCTTCTCGATCGTGCTGGAAAACGATGCGGATGTGGAAAAGTGGTTCCGCCCGGCGAAAGGGCAGTTCCAGCTGTTCTACAAGTCCGGGGTCGACTACAAGGAGTACCAGCCCGATTTCGTCGCCGAGACCGCGGCCGCCATCTACATGTGCGAGCCCAAGATGCGGAAGGAGGTGGCGGATCCTGCGGTGCTGGCCAAGAAAGAGGCGGCGGAGCTTTGGTGTGAGCGCGCGAGCTCACATACAGCTACCTACGTCGGGAAGCCCTGGAAGTATGCCCTGATTCCGCATGACGTTATCGCGGCGAACATGAGCTTGAAACGGCTGGTTGGAGCGGGATAACCCCCGTGGCTTGACAACACTGGCGGTGCTTGGTCCCGTCCTCACGATAAGCCGAGAGCACGGTCACGAGCAGCCGAAGCGTTGATCATCGAGCTCATCCGCTTGCTTTTGCAGGACGAGAGAGGGCGTCCGCCTCCGCAACGGACTACTGCCCAACGTCCGGACGTGTCGCAAGTCTTTGGGCTCGGGATCTCATGGTGCACCGGCAGAGCCTCTGCGGGGGGCTGCGACGCCGGTACGCCTTCCGCGCCTGCCGCACGTGGCGGAAGGTGCACTCCTCCAAGTCCGCGCTGTAATGGCCGGCCTAATGCGCGCATTGCATGAGTTCGGTCTTGCGTCCGGCGAAGACCAGTTTCACGCCCCGCGCTGCTCGAGCTTCTCGAAGATCGCCCACGCATGCGCCTGAACAAGCCCACCCGCAGTCTTGTACCCCCATCCACATCACGCCGACGCACAGTAGCTGTTCCCAATCAGCTACCGGGTACTGTCTCGCCCTTTCCAACCCGCAAATGATTGCCCTCCATATTAATCGTCTCCAGCTCGACAATACCAACCGTTGGATCCGGTCTTATCAACGGCAAGAGGCTGCGCAACCGCCACTGCACCAAACCTCCCGGCAGCCTGAGATACCCGATCCCAATCCGTTCAATATGCAGCCAGAGATTATCCGATTCGCTGTTGTATACGTCCGGCACGGCTCGGACTTCTGCATCGATCTGAACGTTCGGCATCCCCAGCCAGCGAAGCCGCATTTCCCCTTTCGTGAATTCCACACGCACACGGCCCTTCTCGCCCCGCTGCCTCGCAAGTACCGCATTCAGCCCCGAGGCTGCGATATCCAGTGCATTCAACGCCACTCTTCCCACAAACTGTATTCTCAACTTGCCCTCAAGCAAGGACTGCAGTTTCAGGGTGACATCATAAAACGCTATCCTCAAGTTTCTGAACGGGATGCGCCATTTTCGGTGTTTTCCGCCCAAAAAGCGTCCTTCTTTCATAGACACCGCAATCTTTCCTACCCTTCCCTCCTTAAGATCCTGCCCACTGTTCACGCCCCAGACCAACACCCGTGGTGCCGACGGGCCGGACACAAAAGTGCTCAATGCACCCGTAACACCCTGCTCGATCCTCCGGGCGATGTCACCTGCACTCATTCCGGTGGCAAGTCGCGCATTTTCCTGCCAGATCTTCTCTCTCCCAGCCTTCCGCACCAAGGCCTCCGCCCGCGCCGTCTCCTTCAACTTGTATACGGACAAAACGGGGGCTGCCGGCGGAGTCTTCCTCAGCTTGAATGTCGACAGCAAAGGTACCCCAAGAGCTTCTTCCCTATGTATCAAGGTCCGGTAGGGGTACTCGGCCGTGCGCAAACGGTAGGCGCCCAGGAAATACATCGCCGAAGATGCGTCTTTCACAAACGCCAAGCGTGCGTAGTCTTTCGGACGCAAGAACCCGACGTCATAGACAGCCGGAGCCTGTTCCACGAAGACGGTAATGTAGGGGCTGCGGTCATATTTCGCCAGCGCCTCCAGTCCCTTGCGGTAAGACAGCCCCGCATAGTCCATCTCCATCCTGAACCGCGCTCCCCGGAGCCCGCCGATGAACGCATTAAAATACACGTCCTCGTAAGGATGGGCCTCCGCCATAAAACGCCCAACAGACCACAGTTGCAGACTCAACGCTGTGACGACTACGGCCCCAAACAACCGCGAGAACGCCCGACGCGAGCTTCGCTCCACAACCCTCCAGACCTCCACCAAGCCGATAAGTGTGACAAAGACAAATGCCGGATAGACGAAATAGAGATGCCTCCATGCGTCGTAAACAACGGAGCCGAGCGCTATGACCATGCCGATCGGAATCAGCAACCATGCGAGAACCGCCAGGTCGAGCGTACGGCTCCTCAAGAAGTGCCGACCGTCTCTCACAAGATCTCGTGCCAAGCTCACCATGCCGACGCAGAAAAGCCCGATATACGCTATTGGGATCGTCACGAGCATCCAGACAGGTATGTAGTGCCAAGGCAAGTTGGAAGCACTGATATCCTTCCCGAGATAGAGAACCTCCCCCGGCCACGGAAAGCGTGACATCTGCTCAAGGGCTTGCCAAAGCTGCGTCAGCGGATCGTGCCAGAGGATTGGCCAGAAAAGGACCGTGGTGCCGAAGAACACCGCCACATACAGCGCCGCGGCGGCGGCGACCGCCTTGCGGTTCGTCCTCTTCCGAAAAGCAATATCACCGACTAGCCACAGCAGGGTGATAGCGGGAACCAGCAGACCTAAAACTCGAATGGACACGGCAAAGCCGGAAGCCAATCCGTGCAGGATCGCGCGCTTGACCGTCTTCTGCTCGGCCAGGTCTTGCAGCGTAAGGAAGCTGACGATCATTGAGGCCAGAAATGGTAGATCCTTTGAGTTGTAGAACGCCTGGCCGAATATTCGAGGACTCATCACCAGCAATACGCATCCCAAGAGCGCAATACGCCAATCCTGGAAGCGCTTCCGACAGAGAAAGAAAAAACACCACACACTCCCGTAAAACAGAAGGAAATTCAACAGGTGCCGAAGCCAGAACCTTTCCTTCGTGTCGCTTGGCCCAAAAACACGGTCCGCAATGTCCAGCACGATCTCAAAAGCGGGACCGTGATACCTGTCCCAGTCCGAAAGGAGCTTCGGGTCACCCGTGAACATATAATCCACGACGGTATGTCCGTAGCGCTGCTGCTCGGGCTCATCCCAGGATATTCCATAGTCCTTATAGATCGCGAGCCCTACAAGAAGGAAGGCGAGAAAAAAGGCAGAGACGACAATCTTCTCACTCGATATCAGCCTCCGTATCGAGGTATGGAAGCGGCGGGAACTAAGAGACTCGGACATCAGGCGCGCTCCGTGGGGAAGCTCATTAGTGCTCTTGCTTTGCCCTGATAGAATGATCAGAATTGAGTCGGGTGCGCGGAGTTATGGGCTGGGATAGCGGACGTCTTTCACATATGGGCAGTCGGGTCCTCTTGCGGCCCGCTGCGGTGCGCAGGACGACGGGCAACGGGGAGCGCAAGTACCTTTCCCCTCCCGTGTGGCCTCCGGGTGGGTCCACATGCTGCCATGATCGGCGGCGCCGGGGGGCTGACCATGCCAAACCTGTCGCAACAGTCGGCGCGGAAGCTGTCTCGTCAGCCTCCGCCTCCTTCACACATCTTACGCCTGTTGCCAGCCCCCTTCTGACGAGGTGTCTGCCCCGAAACACCCGCGGACGCCTTGGACTAACCAATGGAACCAGATGCGCAGAGCCTCGTTACATGCCGGTGACGCCCTCGTGAAGCCCCGTCTTGCCCTTGTTGTCCCTTGCTTTAATGAGGAAGAGACCCTCCACGAAACTGCGGAGCGACTACTCGCTCTGTTGGCCGCGCTGACGCGCCAAGGGCTCGTCGCTCCGAACAGCGCAGTCTATTTTGTGGACGACGGGAGCCGGGACCGCAGTTGGGCGTTGATTGAGGAGCTCGCCCAGCAGCACGAACGCGTTTCCGGAATAAAGCTCTCGCGCAATCGCGGTCACCAAAACGCATTGCTGGCAGGTTTGTTTACCGCGAATGGCGATGTGTTAGTGACGCTGGACGCGGATCTCCAGGATGATATCGACGTTATCCCGGATATGTTAGCGGAGCACAAGCGTGGCATGGACGTTGTCTATGGCGTCCGCAGAGATCGCTCAACCGACAGCCGTTTCAAGCGCTATACGGCTCAAGGCTTCTATCGCTTGATGAGCGCTCTCGGTGCAGAATCTGTCTACAACCATGCGGACTATCGCCTCATGAGTCGCCGCGCCGTTGAGGCGCTCAAGCAATTTCGCGAGGTCAACCTCTTTCTCCGGGGCCTGGTGCCGCTCGTTGGATTTCCGTCCGCCATTGTTCAATACACCCGAGGTGAACGGCTCGCAGGTAGGTCCAAGTACCCGTTGCGGAGAATGATTGGTCTGGCGCTTGATGCGGTGACGTCCTTCTCCGTCGTACCCCTGCGACTTATCACGCTCCTGGGATTTCTCGTTTTCCTGCTAAGCGCAGCGATGGTGTTTTGGTCGCTCTGGGTGCGACTCTTCACCACCCGGGCGGTCCCCGGTTGGACATCGACGATACTGCCGATCTACCTGCTGGGCGGGGTGCAAATTCTGTGTATCGGCATCATCGGTGAATATCTCGGCAAGCTTTACCAGGAAGCAAAGGCTCGGCCACGCTACATCATAGAGAAGGTTGTCTAGTGTTCCTGGACCGATTCCCCCACTTTGCGTTTGTCGGTGCCGTGTCAACCGGCATTCAATATTTGATTCTTTCCAGCTTGGTGATTTTGGCGCGGGCGGATCCGGTGGCAGCGTCGGCAATCGGCTTCGTCATGGCCGCAGCTGCAAATTATCTGCTCAACTATCGTTTTACGTTTCGTAGCACTCAGCCACACGGCCCTGCATTGCTGAAATTCATCACGCTGGCAAGCATTGGGCTCCTACTGAATTCTGCGATTATGCAGTTGTTAGCTCGGGGCGCCCTGCATTATCTCCTTGCTCAGGTTGTTGCGACTGGTGTCGTCCTGCTTTGGAACTTCTTCGGCAACGCCTGCTGGACCTTCCGCAGCACCGTCGCCCGGAGAGCGTGGTTGGAAGGAGCAATCGATCGGGAGGAACGGTCGTCCGGCAAAGCGATCCCGAAGACAGCCGAAAAGACAAGCAAGGCGGCATGAGATTTTACGGACATTGCCTTACACCGAGGACCTGAGACCATGGGCGGAATCCGTTACCACGATCGGGTTGAGCTGGTCGAGGGCCTTGCCCGGGTCGTGGAGATCAAGGGCGATGTCGCCTGGCTGGAGCCGGAGCAGACAACGACTTGCGGGGGCTGTGCGGCGTCGGGGGCATGCGGGGCCAAGGACATGGGCACCGTTGCAAGCCGCGTTGCGACACGCCGTTTTCCCCTGATCGACCACCCGGGTCTGCAAGTGGGCGAGCGAATCCTGGTTGGCGTGCGTGGCGACGCCCTGCTCAAGGCCTCCCTCACCGCCTATGCGCTGCCCCTGGTGACCCTCTTCGTTGGCGCTGGCCTCGCGCAGTGGGTCTTCGGACAAGACGGGGCAACCCTGGCTGGGAGCCTCGGCGGGCTGGTTCTCGGACTCCTCCTGGCACGCCTCGGCGCCTCCCGCCTTCTTGCCTGTGGCGCGAGTGCGCCGCGCTACCTGCGCCGGGCGGGGCGAGGTTCGTGAAGCAAGCGCCGGGCAATTCCCGCTCGTCTAGCACCTTGTTTGCCTTCGTGCCAGTACTCGGCCACATGCAGCCTGGTGATGCCGATCCTTGCGGGGCTGCAAGAGCCGCCGACGTCCGCGGAGGAGTCGCGGCTGTTCGGGAGTCTGCCCGTCCGCGTCGGGGAGCGAGGCTGCAGGGGGGTGCGGCCGCCAGGCTTGCCAAGCCCTCCTCAGACCCCGTCCACGTACCGATCGCGGGCCGCCTTGGCGCGCCGGAAGATCTCGAGCAGGTACTCGCCGTCGCCCCGGCGGATGCTGTCCGCGAGCTCGGTCATCTCGGCGCTGAATCCAGCCAGCACTGAGCCGAGGGCCTCCCGGTTGGCGATGCAGATGTCCCTCCACATGACGGCGTCGCTGGAGGCGATGCGGGTAAAGTCCCGAAAGCCCCCTGCCGCGTAGCGGAAGATCTCGTCGTTCTCCCGAAGACGCGCCAGGGCATCCACCAACCCGAAGGCGAGCATGTGCGGCAGATGACTGGTTGCTGCCAGGACCTCGTCGTGGTGGCGCACCTCCATGCAGCTCACCTCGGAGCCGCAGGCCTCCCACATCCGCGCCACCCGCTGGATTGCCTCGGGGTCCGTCTCGGCCAAGGGAGTCAGGATGACGCGCCGGTTCCGATACAGCTCGGGGAAGGATGCCTCGACGCCGGTGCGCTCCGTCCCCGCAATGGGGTGGCCCGGCACGAACCGGGGCGGGACCCGCCCAAAGGCGGCAACGGCATCCGCCACCACGCTCCCCTTGACGCTGCCACCGTCGCTGACGACCGCCTCGCGGGTGAGGCTGCCTTTGATCGCGGCAAAGATGCCTCGTATCGCCCCCAGAGGGACGGCGATGAAGACCATGTCCGCGTCCCTGACCGCCTCCGCGGGATCGTGGCTGAAACGATCCACCACCCCCAGGCGCTGCGCCGTCTCCAGATTCGCGGCGGAGCGCCCGCAGCCGATTACCTCACCGACCTGTCCGGCGGCCCGCAGGGCTCGGGCGAGCGAGCCGCCGATCAATCCCACGCCAATGACCGCAAGGCGGTCGATCATGAGGCAAGAACCCGCTCCAGTGCACCTAAGAACCGGGCATTCTCCGCCTCCAGCCCGACGGTCACCCGAAGGTGATTCGGCATCCCGTAGTTGGCCAGGGGACGTGCGATACAACCGGCGCGCAGCAGGCCATCGTGGATGGGCGCCGCCGGCTGTCCCAGGTCCAAGGTGACGAAGTTGCCGAGGGACGGAATATAGCCGAGACCCAGCCGATCGAACCCCGCGGTAAGCTGGGCCATCCCTGCGCGATTGAGCTCCATCGAGGTCCGCACGTGCGCCCGGTCCGCCAGCGCCGCCGTCGCTGCCGCCTGAGCCAGGCTGTTGACGTTGAAGGGCTGTCTCACCCGGTTCAGCAGCTCGGCAATGCGCGGGTCGCTGATCCCGTAGCCGACCCGCAACGCCGCCAGCCCGTGCACCTTGGAGAAGGTCCGGGTGACGATGAGGTTCGGCAAAGCGGGCAGCCAACGGGCGGCGTCCGGGAAATCGGGCTCATCACCGTACTCGATGTAGGCCTCGTCCACCACTGCGATGCAGGTCTCCGGCAGGGCGGTGAGAAAGACGCGCAACGGCTCTGCCGCGAGCCAGGTCCCCGTCGGATTGTTCGGGTTGGCGATCCAGACGACCCGCGTCCTCTCGTTGACCAGCTCCGCCATGGCCTCCAGGTCATGGCCATAGTCACGGGCCGCAGCCACACGAGCCGTGGCTCCGACGGCCTGCGTGGAGATGGGGTAGACTGCAAAGGCGTACTGGGAGAAGACTGACTCCGTTCCCGGTGCCAGAAAGGTCCGCGCCACCAGATCGAGGACGTCGTTCGACCCGTTGCCCAGGGTGATGGCGGATGCGTCGACCACATGGTGGGCCGCCAGCGCGTTACGCAGGGCGAACCCGCCACCGTCCGGGTAGCGCCCAAGCTCGCGAAGCTCCGCCGCAATGGCCTCCCTCGCCATACGCCCCGGCCCCAGGGGATTCTCGTTTGACGCCAGCTTGATGGAGTCGCAAATCCCAAGCTCTCGCTCGAGCTCGGCGATGGGCTTACCGGGAACATACGGCTGCAGCCCGGGCAGCCCGGAGGCGGCAAGGCGCAGAAAGGGATTGTCGACCGACGCCATGAGCTAAATCACTGCCTCAGGATAGGAGCCCAAGATCTTGAACAGGTGGGATTCCTGCCTGAGCAGCTCCAGCGCGCCTGCAACCATCTGGTCATCCCGGTGGCCTTGGATATCCACGAAGAAGACATAGTCCCACACGGCGCGACGGGACGGACGGGACTCGATGCGGGTCATGCTGATCCCGTGGGTGGCAAACGGGGTGAGCAGGCGGTGGAGTGCCCCCGCCTCGTTGCGGCAGGAGAAGAGAAGGCTCGTCTTGTCGCGGCCGCTGGGGGGCGCATCCTCCGCCCCGATGACCAGGAATCGGGTGGTATTCCCGGGCTCGTCCTCAATACGGGCGGCAAGGATCTGAAGGCCGTAGATCTCGGCGGCAGCCTCCCCCGCCACCGCAGCGGAGCCAGGCTGCTCAACCGCCATCCGGGCAGCCTCCGCATTGCTGCCGAGGCCGACCCGTTCCGCATGGGGGAGGTGCCGATCGAGCCAACCCCGGCACTGGGCCAGGGACTGCTGATGGGAAAAGACGGTCCTGACCGCCGAAAGCTCCGGCTCCCCGCTCATCAGGTGATGACGGACGCGCAGGGTCACCTCGCCGGCGATCCGCAGGGGGGAGCTCACGAAGAGATCCAGGGTGTGGCTGATGACGCCCTCGGTGGAGTTCTCAACCGGGACCACCCCGTACTGGCAGGAGCCGGCCTCCACTTCCCGAAAGATGTCCGTGATGGTGCCGAGGGGGATTGTCCCGACCGCATGGCCGAAGTGCTTGATTGCAGCGGCCTGGGTGAAGGTCCCCGCCGGCCCTAGAAAGGCAACCTGCAGAGTCTGCTCCAGGGCGAGGCAGGCGGACATGATCTCCCGGAACAGTCGGGCGACCTCCTCACCGTCGAGGGGTCCGGGGTTCTGCTGCTTGATTTGCCGCAGAATGGCCGCCTCCCGCTCGGGGCGGTAGAACTGGTCGTGGCCCGCGTCGGACTTGATCCCCGCCACCGCCTTGGCACAGGCGGCGCGCTCACTGATCAGGCGCAGGATCTCCTGATCGATGGCGTCGATACGCTCGCGCACACAGGCCAGCGGGTCCTCGGAGCTCATCCCGCAATCCGCCCGCCCCTCAGCAGCCCAGGCAGCGCACGGACAGCACACCCCGGATGTCGCGAATCCTGGCGACCGTATCCTCCGGCGGCGGCCGGTCCACGTCGATGAGGGTGACCGCAATCTCCCCCCGGGAACGGTTGAGCATGTCCTGGATGTTGAGCCCGACCTGGGCGAGGTCCGTGGAGATCTGCCCCACCATGTTTGGCACGTTGCTGTTCACGATGGCCATCCGGTAACCGCCGTTGCGGGGCAGATAGATCCCAGGGAAGTTCACCGCATTTTGCACGTTGCCGTCTTCCAGCCAACCCCGGAGCTCGTCGGCGACCATGATGGCGCAGTTCTCTTCCGCCTCCCGCGTCGAGGCGCCAATATGCGGGAGGGTTATGACCCGCGGATGTCCTTTCAACAGGTTACTCGGGAAGTCGCAGACGTACGCGTAGAGCTGGCCTGAGTCGAGAGCCGCCACCGCCGCCTGGTCGTCTACGATGCCGCTGCGGGCGAAGTTGAGGAGCACCGCCCCGCGCTTCATGTGCCGCAGGCGCTCCGCATTGATCATGTGCCGCGTCTCGTCCGTGAGGGGCACGTGAAAGCTGACGAAGTCGGAACGCGAGACGAGATCGTCCACGCTCAGGGCAGGCTGTACGTCCGACTCCAGCTGCCACGCCCGCTGAACGGTGATGGTCGGGTCATAGCCCACCACCTTCATGCCGACGGCACGGGCGGCATTGGCAACCTGCACGCCGATCGCCCCAAGGCCGATCACACCCAGCGTGCGGCCCGGAAGCTCGAAGCCGACGAACCGCTTCTTCCCGGCCTCCACGGCCTGATGTATGGCGTCGTCTTCACCTTCGACTCCGGCGGCAAAGCTCCAGGCCTGGACAATGTTTCGGGCCGCAATCAGCATGCCCGCCAGAACGAGCTCCTTAACCGCGTTCGCATTTGCCCCGGGAGCATTGAAGACCGGGACTCCCCGTTCGCTCATCTGGGCGACCGGGATGTTGTTCACCCCGGCCCCTGCCCGGCCGATCGCCTTGACCGTGCCGGGGATCACCATCTCGTGCATGTTGGCGGAGCGCACCATGATGGCGTCCGGGTGGGCGATCTCGGAGGCCACCTCGTACAGGTCGCGCGGAAGGCGGTCCAGTCCGGCAACAGCAATGTTGTTTAGTGTCAGTACCTTAAACATGTTTCCTCATACCAAGCCACAGCTCAGCCGCGGGCGCGCTCGAACTCCTTCATGAAGCCGATCAGCGCATTGACGCCCTCCTCGGGCATGGCATTGTAGATGCTCGCCCGCATTCCGCCCACCGACCGATGGCCCTTGAGGGTCAAGAGCCCCTCTCGCTTGGCCTCCGCAAGGAAGGTGGCGTCCAGCTCGGGATTCGCGAGGGTGAAAGGAACATTCATCCAGGAGCGGCACGCAGGGTCGACCGGATTGTTGTAAAAGTCGGAGCCGTCGATGGCCTCGTACAGTGCCTCCGCCTTTCGCTCGTTGATCACGGCCATGGCGTCCAGGCCCCCGAGATCTTTCAGCCACTTCAGCACCAGCCCCGCCAGGTACCAGGCGTAGGTGGGGGGCGTGTTGTACATGGAGCCGCTCTCGGCATGGATCCCGTAGTCGAACATGGTCGGGGTGCCGGATAGCGGCTGTCCGATCAGATCTCCCCGGATGATGACGATGGTGAGTCCCGCCGGCCCCACATTCTTCTGAGCCCCAGCGTAAATGACGCCGAACCGGGAGACATCGATGGGACGGGACAGAATGGTGGAGGACATGTCGGCGGCCAGCGGGAGGCCGCCGGTGTCCGGGATATAGGGGAACTCGACTCCCTCGATGGTCTCGTTCGGGGTGTAATGGACGAAGGCGGCATCTCCGCTCAGGCCGAGGTGCTCCTGGGCCGGCACGCGGGTGAGCTTTGAGCCTTCCGTGGAGGCGGCGACCCTGACCTCACAATAGCGCTTGGCCTCGGCGATCGCCTTCTTCGACCAGGAGCCCGTCTCGATGTAGTCCGCCCGGGTGCCGCCGCGCAGCAGGTTCATGGGCACCATAGCAAACTGGCTCGATGCGCCGCCTTGCAGAAATAAGACCTTGTATCCCTCTGGGATCGAGAGCAGCTCCCGCAGGTCCGCCTCCGCCTCCTCTGCGATGGACATGAACTCCTTGCCCCGGTGGCTCATCTCTGCAACGCACATCCCGCTGCCGTGCCAGTCCAGCATTTCCTCCTGGGCCTGACGCAAGGCCGCTTCCGGCAGCATGGCCGGACCAGCGCTGAAGTTATAAGCTCGAGCCATTATCGACTTCTCCTCTCGTGTTAATCCGTCTCGGCCTCGCCTTCCGACGCCTCCTCGTCTCCGTCCAAGGCCAGGATGCGCTCCACGGACACAAGGCGCTCCCCTTCGCCGAGGCTGATGAGCTTGACGCCCTGGGTATCGCGCCCGAGCACCGGGACACCGGCAACCGTCGTGCGGATCAGGGTCCCGTTGTCCGTGATCAGCATGATCTCGTCCTCCGGGCGCACCAGGACCGCCCCGACCTGGAGCCCGTTACGCTCCGAGGTCCGGATCGAGATCAGCCCCTTTGTGCCCCGCCCCTTGGCCGGGAAGTCCTCCACGCGGGTGCGCTTTCCGTATCCTTTCTCGGTGACGGTCAGCACGGCTCCCGGCTCCGCCAGCACCATCGAGATCACCCGCTGGCCCTCGTCCAAGGCGATACCCCGCACCCCGTGGGCCGCGCGGCCCATGGCCCGGACGTGACTCTCCTTGAAGCGGACCGCCTTGCCCGCCGAGGAGAACAACATGATGTCCTGATTACCGTCCGTCACGGCCACGCCGACCAGATATTCATCCGGGTAGAGATCGATGGCGATGATCCCCCGCGCGAGGGGGCGCGAGAAATCCGTGAGGGGCGTCTTCTTCACGGTGCCCGCGCTGGTGGCCATGAAGGCATACGCCCCCTCCGCGTACTCGTGGACCGGGAGCACCGCGCTGATGCGCTCCCCCTGCTCCAGCGGCAGGAGATTGACCATCGGCCGCCCGCGGGAGGCCCGGCCCGCCTGGGGCAGCTCGTAGACCTTGAGCCAGTACGCCTTGCCGTGGCTGGAGAAGCAGAGGACCGTATCGTGGGAGTTCGCGACAAAGAGCTTGTCGATAAAGTCCTGATCCCGGGTCGCGGTGGCGGACCTCCCTTTGCCGCCCCGACGCTGGGCCTGGTATTGGCTGAGTGGCTGGGCCTTCGCATAGCCCGCATGCGACAAGGTCACCACCACGTCCTCGGGGGCGATCAGGTCCTCCAGGGTCAGATCCAGATGATCCGTCAGGATCTCGGTGCGCCGGGCGTCACCATACTGGTCGCGGATCTCCTCCAGCTCCCGACGGATGATCTCCATCAGGCGGTCCGGACTGGACAGAATGTCAAGGAGCTTGCCGATCTTCTTCAGGATCTCCTCGTACTCGCTGATGATCTTCTCCTGCTCCAATCCGGTCAGCTGGTGCAGACGAAGATCCAGGATCGCCTGGGCCTGGGTCTCGCTGAGGCGGTACCCGTCGTCGCCAAGGCCAAACCCCTGGGGGAGGTCATCGGGACGGGTCTCCTCCGCGCCCGAGCGCTCCAGCATGCCCGCCACGGCCCCGGGGCGCCATGCCCGCTCCATAAGGGCCACCTTGGCCTCCGCACGGCTCCCCGAGGCCTTGATCAGGGCGATCACCTCGTCGATATTGGCCAGGGCCACGGCGAGCCCTTCCAGGATGTGGGCGCGATCCCGCGCCTTGCGCAGCTCGTAGATGGTGCGCCGGGTTACCACATCGCGGCGATGGCGCAGGAAGTACTCCAGGAGCTGCTTGAGGTTCAGCAGCCGCGGCTGGCCGTCCACCAGGGCCACCATGTTGATGCCGAACACCGCCTGCATCTGGGTGTGCTGATACAAATTGTTCAGCACCACCTCCGGGAAGTGGTCGCGCTTCAGCTCGATCACGACCCGCATCCCATCCTTGTCGGACTCGTCCCGCAGCTCGGCGATGCCTTCGAGCTTCTTCTCCTTCACGAGCTCCGCCATGCGCTCGAGCATGCGGGCCTTGTTCACCTGGTAAGGCAGCTCGGTGACGATGATGGCGTCGCGCCCACTGTGCTTCTCCGTCTCCACGTGGCTCCGGGCGCGCATGTACACGCGGCCGCGACCGGTACGGTAGGCCTCCCGAACGCCACGGACGCCGTTGATGATGGCCGCCGTCGGGAAATCCGGCCCCGGAACGTGGGCCATCAGCTCGTCAACGCTGACCATCGGGTTATCGATGATCACGAGGCACGCGGCGATCACCTCCCGCAGGTTATGGGGCGGTATGTTGGTCGCCATGCCCACGGCGATACCCGCGGCTCCGTTGACCATGAGGTTCGGAAAGCGCGCCGGCAGGACCGCCGGCTCCTGCTCGGAGTTGTCGTAATTGGGAACGAAGTCGACCGTCTCCTTGTCGATGTCGTCCAGCAGGGTGTGGGCGATGCGGGCCATGCGCACCTCGGTGTAGCGCATCGCCGCCGGGGCGTCGCCGTCCACCGACCCGAAGTTGCCCTGCCCGTCCACCAGCATGTAGCGCATGGAAAAGGACTGGGCCATGCGTACGATCGTGTCGTAGACGGCGGTATCCCCATGGGGATGGTACTTACCGATGACGTCCCCCACCACGCGGGCCGATTTCTTGTACGGCTTGTTCCAGTCGTTGCCCAGCTCCCGCATCGCGTAGAGCACCCGCCTGTGAACCGGCTTCAACCCGTCGCGCACATCCGGCAGGGCGCGCCCGACGATGACGCTCATGGCATAGTCCAGGTAGGACTTGCGCATCTCGTCTTCCAGGTTGATGGGCAGGACTTCTCTCGCGAACTCGGCCATGGGATGAGCGAGCTAAAAAGCCGCCTCAGGAGCGGCTTGGTTGTGATTGTTCAAAAAGAATAAATCATATCACGACGGCCGGCTTCTGGCACCGGGAATCGCGGGGCCAACCGGTCGCCCGACCGGTCCGAGGCGTTGTTGCAGACGAGCAGAGGCCGTGGACGCGAAGCCGGCGCTCCGGGTGTGGCCGATACAGGCTAGCGATGGCGGAAGAACTTGTGACCTTCGAAGCTCAAGACCGCCCCCTCCGGAAGGATCTTGTCCACCGTGATCCCCTCTCGCGTCTGCTCCCCCTCGTGGGTCTCCATGGAGTTGATCGCGACAAAGCGCTTCGCGGGATCCTTGTCATAGACATGGACCGTCATGAAGAACGGGGGCAGGCTCTCCATGATGTCCGGCGGCAGGCGCAGGTCCTGCGGCTTCACCGGTTTCGGAGGCGCCGGCGAGCGGGTGGCCTTTGCCCGGCGGCCCCCTGCCTGACTCTGCAGCACCTGTTTCTTGAATGCCTCGATATCCGCACGGATGTCGCCGGGAACCGGCGGCACCGCGGGCTCGGGGACCAGGGCCGCCGGATCCGACGGTCTTGTCGCCGCGGGCTCGGGCGCCGCCGGTGGCGAGGCCGACGCGGCCTGCGCACCAGCCGCCAGGCCGCCTGGAGGGGCAGTGGCAGGGGCCTTGACGCTGGCCTGGAGCTCGGCGCTCCCTTCCTTGGACCCCCTTGCCGAGCCTGAATCCGGGGAGCTCTTCCCCTTGTCCAGCCCTTGCGATCTGGCCTCTGCCGGGGGGCGGTGGGCCGGAGGCGGCCCCAATGGCTGGCCCCGCAGGGCCGCATATAAGGCAATCACCACCGCCAGGGCCGCCAGCGTCACCGCGGCGATTCCCCAGGGCGCTGCGCGCACCGATTGCGCCTCGTTGGGAGGGAAATTGCCATCGAGGGTCGGGACCTGTCCGAGCTCCCGGTCCTGCTGCGACTTCTTAAGCGCTTCCAGAATGTATGACATCTTGCTCAGGACGCCCCCGATAGCCGCGGGATTCCCGGCATGGCCACCACGTTGTTTAGCCGGATCAGGGTTTGGGGCCCGGCGATCCCATCCGGTGCAAGACCGTGTGCGCTCTGGAACCGCCGCAGCGCCGCGGCCAGCGCCGCATCAAAGGAGCCCGAGCCGGTGTCCGGGAATGGCTGGGTGGGCACCTGCGCCAGAAGCTTGCGCAGCCATCGAACCGCCGCGGCGGGCGAACCCGGGCGAATCATTTGGCCACCAACCGGCGGCGGCTGCCAGATCACCACGTAATCCCCGGTCCAGTGGCCGGCGATGCCGGTGACCGGCTCTCGCTTCGTTCCATCCGCCAAGGCTAGGGTCACGGTTCCGTCTGCCATGCCAGTGATCGCCGCGAAACCGTCATTTCCTTGGTCATCCCGCAAGCGGATGGCGACGGGCCGATCGAGCTCCCGAAGGGTCGACCAGCTTCCCTGGTCCCGGTCACAGCCTAGGCCGAAAGCGGACACCCGGGTACAAGGATCTCCCGATCCGATGTCGTCCGGCTCGATCCCCCATCGCGGCAAGATTCGCCCCAGGGCGGTGGACTCGTCCGTCATAATGCTCTCGAGGTCGAGGGTTGGCGGCTGGACCGGGCCGGGCTCGACTCGCGCCAGGGCAACCTGAGGAGCGGCATCTTCCTTGCCGGGCGCCGCCTTTGATGCGATCACGGCGTGCGCCGGGCGCCCCTGCGCAGGTGTGGCCTCCGGAACCGATTCGACCGAAGGCAACCTGTTCGTCCCGGCGTGGGGTGGGAGCCAACGGGCCAGAAAGGCGGGCACCGGTGGCTGCCAACCGGCCGGGATCCGATCTCGATAATGCCATCCTGCGGCGATGGCCAGCACCAGAGTGGCAGCCATGCCCGCGGCTATGCCCCAGGCACGTCTCCGCCCGCGCGGTGCCGGCGGACGGATCTCCCCCGCCGCGCGAGCCACGATACGCTTGGTGACGAGGACGCTTCGCGTGACGTATGCACCGAGCAGTGCCCGATCACACAAGATGTTGATCAATCTGGGGACGCCGCCGGAAAAACGGTGAATTCGCCGAAGGGCTCCCCGGGTGAACAGTTGCCTGTCGACCCCCGCGACCGCCAGCCGGTGACGGACATACTCCGCGGTATCCCGGGGACCGAACGGTGCCAGGTGATAACGGGCAGTGATCCTTTGGTTGAGCTGGCGCAGCCCCTCCCGCTGCAGCAGGGTATGCAGCTCGGGCTGTCCCACCAGAAAGATCTGCAAGAGCTTGTGCTTGGTGGTCTCGAGATTGGTAAGGAGCCGAATCTGCTCCAAGACCTTTGGCCGCAGATTCTGCGCCTCGTCGATCATCAGCAGAGGCCGGCGGCCATCCGCGTGGGCCTCGAGGAGGTAGCTGTTCAGGCGGTCGACGAGGCGCTGCACGGAGCGGTCGCTGTCGCTCAGGGGAATGCGCAGCTCCTCGCACACCGCCCGCAACAGCTCGGTCACCGTCATGGCGGGATTGAGGATCAGGGCCACATCCACGGCATCGGGCAGCTGCTCGAGGAAGGCCCTGCAGACCGTGGTCTTGCCCGTGCCCACCTCGCCGGTCAGCAGCACGAAGCCGCCGCTCTCCCCCGCCCCGTACAGGAGGTGCGCCAAAGCCTCCCGATGCTGTTCGCTGAGGAACAGATACTGGGGGTCAGGCGTAATGGCGAAGCTGGGCTCTCTTAGCCCGAAGTATTTGGAATACAAAGGATCAGGGGTCGGCGACCGTCGGCTCGACCGGGGCAAGCGTGATCTGACAGGCGGGAGAGAGGCGCGCACTCGCGCTTGCCCCGGATTCTTGAGCGGGAAAGGCTATGTGGACCGCGGGGCCTCGTCAAGCCGGCAGGCGCCGCCCCGTCGATCTCGTGGGTATGTTGGGGACCCGAAGGGCGCAGACGTCGTGGCCAGGTGCGCCCACGGGCTCTCTGCCTCCTCTGGTGTTGTTTCCAACGGTGTTTCGTCCGAGCTCGTATACGATTCGTCCAACCCCCACCGCCTATCCTACCCGCAATGCGGCGCCGTCCAAGCGTTGTCGGAACGGTCTGGAATCGACCCCTATGTAGAGTTCGGGTTTATGTAGAGTTTGGATCGTCTGCCAGCCGTAGATGCCGTGGTTGCTGAGTTCGGGCGAGTAAGCTCAATGGTGAACTCAACATAATTTTCAGGTTTCCTGGAGTGCCATCCACGCACGACAGGAGACCATGATGAGTTCGACCGGACAACTTTTCCGTCTACCGAAAGACTGGCTCCTCGCGGGCTGCCCCTTG
>JARRNE010000002.1:0-15913 GCA_037385305.1 Chromatiaceae bacterium
AACCAACTACCGCGTGCTGTTGCGGTCGACCAATCGAGCCCTCGGTCCAAGTGTCAGCCGGCGCTAAGGCTGGATCTTCTTCCACCACCCCCGTGAGGTCAAATTCGAAAAACAGGTTGGCAATGAGTTCGCCGGCAAGCCGGCTGTCTTCGGCATTAAAAATAACTTTTGCTTCAATCCATTTCATATTTGATATTTCTCTCCATAGGAGCTGAACCTCAAAACCTGAACAGATCTGGAGGAGCGGGCTTGCCCGCGACCGCCCGCGTAATCCGTACTCGCCGTCGCTAACGGCTGGTCGCGGGCAAGCCCGCTCCTACCCCTCGAGCCTTACGCTGACATCCGCTCCTCGGTTGAGAGGCGAACGTCCAGCCGCCCGCCATCCAGCATCTCCCGGTACACCGCCGCGACTGCCTCTTCGATGGGCTCCATGGCATGCTCCCCGTTCGGCTGGATGCCGGCCGTCTCCAACGCGCCCCAGGGCTCGTAGCCGATCTTCGAGCAAAGCACCGCCTCGCACCCGGCCAGGGCTCGAATGGTCCGCTGCAGGGCGGTCTCCGCATCGCCGCAGCTCTCTCCACCGCTGCAGTAACGGTCCACCCGGCGGTGCCCGATGAAGCGCACATCCCCGGCGGACGCCTCATACACCAGAAACTCCCGGGCGTGGCCGAAGTGCTGATTGATCAGGCCGCCGCCGCTGGTGGCGACCGCAATGAGGACGGGACGGGAATCGCTCGGGCGACGATGCAAGGCGGCGACCGGGACGAAGGTCTCGCCGGTCTTTCGCCGCTGGGCCTCCCTGCGGTTCGCCTCGATGGCGGCCTGGACCTGACGGCGACGCTCCAGGGCAGCGGCATAGTCGATCTCCATGGCCTCGACCTGGTCCATGGAGAACTCGTTGCCACGGTCCTGGCCCAGCAGGCCCACGGCGTCGGCCCGGCACTGGCGACAATGGCGCATCATGTTCATGTCGCCGGCGCAGGTGTCCTGCAGGGCCTGAAGCTCCTCGTGGGAAGGTCCCCGCTGGCCCATGATCCCGAAGAAGGTGCCGTGCTCCACCTCGGCGATCAGGGGCATCACGTTGTGCAGGAAGGCCCCCTTGGCCTTGACGACCCGGCTCACCTCCTTCAGATGCTGGTCGTTCACGCCCGGGATCCTAACAGAGTTGACCTTCACCACAATGCCCCGCTCCACCAGCATCTCCAGTCCCTTCTGCTGCTGGGCGATGAGGATCTCCGCGGCCTTGCGGCCCTTGATCCGGCGGTTCTGCCAGAAGATCCAGGGATGGATCTTCACGCCGACATCCGGATCGACGCAGTTGATGGTGATGGTCACATGGTCGATGCTGTGCTCGCACAGTGCGTCGACAAGCTCGGGCAGCGCCAACCCGTTGGTTGAGACGCAGAGCTTGAGGTCCGGTGCCTTCCCGGCAAGCTGCCGGAACGTCCCAAGCGTACGCTCGGGATTGGCGAGGGGATCACCGGGGCCGGCGATGCCAAGCACCGTCATCTGGGGAATGTGAGCGGCGACTGCCAGCACCTTCTTCACTGCCTGGTCCGGCGTCAGCAGCTCGGAGACCACCCCGGGGCGGGACTCGTTGGCGCAGTCGTACTTGCGGTTGCAGTAATGGCACTGGATGTTGCAGGCCGGCGCCACCGCCACGTGCATGCGCGCGTAGTGGTGATGCGCTTCCTCGCAGTAGCAGGGGTGATTGTGCACCTTGGCCCGGATGGCCTCCGGCAGGTGGGCGAGCTGGTCCGGGCTGCCGCCGCAGCCGCTCGCTGCGCAGCCTCCACCAGCTGCAGCCCCTGCGTCTTTCCCAACCAGCTTCAACCGCATCGCGCCGTCTCCAGAGCTTGCGGACTCGCACGCCCGCGGGATTTCGATGGTTCTGGATACCCTCTTGCGAAGGCCGTGCCTGCTGCCACCATTGACGCAACCCGTTGATCAGAATAAGGGATTTCACACGCCGAAAGCCGGATGTCGCTATCGCGACAAGGACTTCAAGGACAGCTTGTTGGATTGCTGACAGGTTGGGAGACGGTAGGAGGGTTTCGACAAAGCAAGGGTCAGCCGATTGTCGGATAAGCGAAACACGGCAGGATCGCCGCAACCCCTGCTCTGCTTCAGAACTGCCGCACCCGGATGTTGAGGATCTGGATGCGGTAGGCGATCTGGCGGGGCGTCATGTTGAGGAGGCGCGCGGCCTTGGCCTGGACCCAGCCGGCTTCCTCCAGGGCGGCGATGAGGCGCTCGCGCTCGTCCAGGTTGGGGTCGTTGAGATCCACCCTGGAGGGGCGCGCCACCACCTCACTAACCGGCATGCGGTCGTCCAGCCCAGCGCTAGTGACCGCGTCCCGATCGATGGTGCCGGTCTCAGACATGACCGCCGCCCGTTCCAGGCAGTTCTCCAGCTCGCGCACGTTGCCGGGCCAGGGGTGGCGCATAAGAAGGCGCACTGCGCTGTCGGTAATGGCAAGCTCCCTCCCCTGCCGGCGGGCGATCTTCGCAACCAGGAAGCGGGCGAGATCCGGAATATCCTCGGTGCGCTCCTGCAGGGGAGGCATCCGGATCGGCATCACGTCCAGCCGATAATAGAGATCCTCGCGAAAACCCCCTGCCGCCACCTCCGCCTCCAGGTTTCGGTTGGTGGCGGCGATCACCCGAACGTCCACCTTGATGGTCCGATCGCCCCCCACCCGCTCGAGCTCCCCCTCCTGCAGGACCCGCAGCAGCTTGGCCTGAAATGCGGGCGAGATCTCGCCAATCTCGTCCAGGAACAGGGTGCCGCCGTCCGCCTGCTCGAAGCGCCCCTTGCGCCGGGCGACCGCTCCGGTGAAGGCACCCTTCTCGTGGCCAAAGAGCTCGGACTCCAGCAGGTTGTCCGGCAGCGCCGCGCAGTTGAGCTTGACGAATGCCCCGCGGAACCGCGGCGAGTTGTAGTGAATGGCGTTGGCGATGAGCTCCTTTCCCGTGCCGGACTGGCCACGGATCAGCACCGTCGTGTTCCACTTGGCCACCTGGCGCACCTGGTCGAACACCACTCGCATGGCAGCCGTATGGCCCACCACTTTGTCGAAACCGTGGTCGCCTTTCACCTGGCGACGCAGCTTGTCCCGCTCCTCCCGCAGGGCGCGCTGCTCGTCCTCTACCTTGTGGGAGAGCCGCACCGTCTGGCCGATCAGGTTGGCCACCATCTCCAGGAGGCGGGCCTGCTGCTCTAGCCCCTCACCGGTGGACGGCTGAGCGGCGAAGACGCCGACCGCCCCCTCCTCGCCGATGCGGATGGGCACGCCGATAAACGGCAGGTCACGGTCGTAGAGGTTCAGCCGATCGAGAAAGCGCGGCTCGTCCCCGAGCCGGGGCACGATCCAGGTCTCGTTGCACTCGAGGATGCGCCCGATCACCCCCTCGCCGGAGCGGTAGCGCACCGAGGCAAAAGGCATCGGCTGCGCGTTGTGCAGCGCGCTCACCAGGAGCTCCCCGGTCTCCGCGTCCATCAGGCAGACCAGGCCGTAGTGCAGCCGGTTACGCTCATGCAGGACCCTCAGCACCTCGCACAGGGTCTCGCGCAGGTTGAGCGAGCGGCTCAACACGCTGCTGACCTCGTAGAGGGCGCTCAGCTGCGCCTTCAATTGGCTGATGTGGCTAGCTTCCACCGTTGACCCCGGCGTTTGGTCGTCGCCTCGGGCATGGGCGGCAACGGTCGTCATCCGTCAGCGGACCCCACGGGGAAAATCAGCCGGACACGACAGCCACGCCCTTCCTCGGCGTCGATCTCGATACAGCCCCCGTGCCCGTTGGCGATCTCCTGCGCCAGGGGCAGCCCCATCCCCGAGCGCCCCCGCTTGCTGCGCCAGCCCACATAGAAAGGCTCGAATATCCGAAAGCGCTCCTCCGGGAGGATGCCCGGACCGTTGTCCCTGATCTCCACCTCCACCGCATCGCCCGACGACCGCGTGCTGACGTGCAGCTCCCGGTCCGGCCCTTTCCTCTCCATCAGGGCCTGGATGGCGTTGCCGAGCAGATGCTTGAACATAGAGCGCAGCTGGGTCTTGTGCGCGCTGAACGCCGGCAGCACCGCGGCCGGACGCCAGTCCACCACGATCCCCGCCGCCAGCAGACGCTCGGTCTCGAGCTCCAGGATCTGCCGGAGCAGGACGTTGATGTTGACCATCGCGTCCGCCTCCCGCGGCTCCTCCGGCAGGGCCGCCCGCAGTGCCTCCAATGCCCGCTGGCCGGTGACGTTGATCTGGTCGATCGTCTCGGACAGGGTCTCCGGGTCGCAGCCGCCGCTCTTCAGCATGGCGGCGGCGGCTTGGATCACGTTGAGCGGCACCTGAATCTGATAGATCGCCGCCGCCAGGGCCTCCCGCATGCCCTGCGAGAACTGCTGCTCCGCCAGGCGCGCGCGCAGGTTCTCCAGGTAGGCCCGCTCCACCTCCCGCCGGCGCGCCGTGATGTCGTTGGCGAGCAGAAGCAGACGGCACCTGCGGCCCTTGTCCCAGCCAAAGTAGCTGCGGACGCTGGGATCGATCTCGTCCACCCGCTCGCCGGAGCACGCGAGCCAGCGGGGGCCGCGACTGCCAGCGGTCTCCAGGCAGATCTCCACGTCCTTGAAGCCGCGCCCGGTGAGCAGGGCCTCCAGGGGGTCGAAGCCCGCCTGCTCCTCGATCGCGCGCCGCAGCAGGTGTGCAGGCTCCTGCCCACGCAGGTCCCCGAGGAGCTTCTTGTACTCGTGGTTGTCGAGGATCACCCCGCCCTCCTCGTCCAGCAGGGCGACCAGCACCGGGGCGGCGTCCAGTACGGTCTCGATCAGGGACTTCTGGTGCCGCAGGGCACGTTCCAGGGCATGCACCTTAGTGACGTCCCGATGCATCCCAAGGAAGTAGTTGATCTTGCCCTGCCCATCGACCACCGGGGAGATGGTCAGCTCCGCCAGATAGTCGCCGCCCGGCTTGGTGCGGTTGACCAGGGTTCCGCTCCAGGGCTGTCCGCGCTGGATGGTTCGCCATAGGCTTTGATAGACGGAGTCCGGGGTGGCCTGGTTCGAGAGGATCGACTCGTTCTTCCCGAGAATCTCCCCACGCGGGTAGCCGGTCAGGCCCTCGAAGGCCCGGTTGACGTACAGGATGTTGGCAGCCGCATCCGTGATGGAGATCGCCACCGGCGCCTGCTCCACCGCCTCGAAGAAAAGTCGGGGCGGCAGGGGTGCCGTCCCCTCCCCAAGACCCCCGAATGCCTCCAGGACCTCGGGCGGCGTGCCGGCAGGCGGCGCGGCGAGGAAGGCCCCCAGCGTATTTACAAGCAATTGCGGTGCCGGCTGGGGTGTGCGTTTGGGCATCTCTGAGTAAACCTTGGGCAGTGGAGAATCTGGACCTGAGCTGAGCAAGTCCCATACCGCGGGCCGGCCAACCCGTTAAGTGCGCACCGCAGCCGCGGGAATGCCCCCTGTCTCAGGGGTCGCCTTGTCGTCTTTGCGACATTCCGGCCGGAGACGGGAGCCAGGGCGTGGAAATCGCCACAGGCGTCAGGGCGTGCAGACCTCGACCTGCTCCGCAGAAGAGCTGTTGCCCTTTCCTGGTGCGGGAGCAAAGGCGGATGCCCCAAGATCCGCAGGCATCAGATGCCGCCCGCTGTCGGGGAATGGCGGTTCTGTGTCCGGGACAGGAACGATCCCTCAGCCCGCGGGCTGCGCGGCGGCGGCCTGCTGCAGCCCCGCGATCCAGGCCCGCTGGCAGGTACGTCTGCGCCGCTCGTCGAGGAGTGCCCGGATCCGTTCCCGCACCTGGGTGAAGGCCACCGCGCGGCCCGGATGGATCTTCTCGCACAGGAGGACATGAAAGCCGAGCTCGGAGCCCACCACGCCGCTCACCTCGCCTTGCCCTAGCTCGAACAGGGCCGCATCCAGCTCAGGATAGAGCTGACCCCGTATCACGGTTCCCAGGCGGCCGCCGTCCAGTGCCGTGGGACACTCCGAGTGTCGGCGCGCCAGACTCTCGAAGCGGTTGGGACGACCCCTGAGTCGGTCGGCCAAGTGCTCGATCCGGGCCAGGGCGGCCGCGTGGCTGTTCTCCGCAAAGTCATCGTTCACGCTGATCAGGATATGCCTGGCCGTGCGCCGCTCCGCGTGGGTAAAGCGGTCCCGATGCAGCTGGTAGAAAAGGCGCTCGTCGACCTCGCTGATCTCCGGCCGGCGGGCGCCCACCTGCTGCATCACCGCATCGAACAGGAGCTCACGATGGAGGGCGCAGCGCAACAGGGTCTCGTCCAGCCTGTTGTCGGCCAGATCCGCGGTGAAGGCCTCGGCGTCCGGGTAGCGCACGGCCACCGCGTTCAGAGCCTCGTCCAGCCGCTCGGCGGGAATCACCAGCCCCTGGGCCTCTGGGCTCCCCAGCACCAGTGTCTCCAGGTCGAAGGTTTGCTCCGCCTGGCACTGGGCCTGCGCCAGCTCAGCGGGACTCAAGGCCGACGGCGTGCGCTTGAACCGTTCCAAAGCCACTCGCAGCAGCTGATAGCGGAGCGCCGGCGGCCCACTGTTGATGCCATCGCTGGGAGTGCTCACGCTGCGCCGTTCTCCTGCGCGACCGCCAGCTCCAGGGCATCCTCGGGCACCTGCAGGGTGTTTCGTCCCGGGAACACCACGTGATAGGTGACCGCACCCGGCCCGGCGCGGATCACCTTCACCACCTCGCCCAATTCCCCCCGTTCCACCAGCACCCGCCCCTGGGAGCCGAGGCGCATCCGGGCCGCAACCTTGTCCCGAAAGTCGAACCGGCTGGCGACCCAGGGATCGGCGGCGGGCTGCAGCTCCTCCTCCCGGCATCCCACCAGGCGGTTATTTTCCAGGAAATGGACTGAGTAGATGATCTGGTCCTGCAGAAAGGTCCCCACGTCCCGGACATAGCCGACGCTGCCGCGCCGCACCAATAGGGCTCCGGTGGGCTCCCCCGGGAAGGTGCCGTCGTTGCGGACATTGCGCCTCACCCGCACCTCGTCGCCGTGGTCGAACCTAGGAAGCACCGGAAAGCTGCTCCATCAGGTCACTGAGGGGTACCGTGGTCGGCCGAGGCTCGTGCATGTGGAAGACGCGAAACACCTTTTCGGTGCGGGCATCCGAGCGCACGAAGTCCGAGTAGGCGCCGGCGAGCAGGTCGGCGTGCAGCGCAAAACGCTGCGCCGGGTCCTCCGGCATGGCCTTCACCTGCGCCAGGTAGTCGTGAAAGCGCTGCAGGATATGCAGCCGGCTCACCTGCACCATGGCCGGGTCGAACGCGATGCCGAAATACCCGAGAAAATCTTCTGCACTGCTGAGCCCTTTCAGGTCGAGGTCAAGCTCTTCGTTCGTCATGGTCGTCTCCAACGCGGTGCCTGCTGCACCGCACAGATCATCGGCGAATCACGGTTACGCTTGCCACGGCCTCCAGGGCCTGCTCCGCGGATGCGCGAGCGCGCGCCATTCGAAGCAGCTCTGCGGTCCCGGGGCGGTCGTTGCTGTCGAGCTCCGCCATCTTCTCGAAGCAGGCCAAGGCGCCCACCGGGTCCTCCAGACGGAGCTTGAGATAAGCCGCTGGGCCTGGGCATCGAGAGGCTCGTCGAAGGACATGGCCTCCGCGCCGAAGTCGAGCAGATCCATCGTAAGGTCGCTGGCGTTTCCCGCGGCCGCGTCTTATTGCAGCATCCGACTGGGGGCGGAGAGCCCGATCTCGTTGAGAAATCCCTGCAGCTCCGCCGAGGCGGGCGGGCGCTTCGCCTCGCTGACGAAGCGGCGCACCAGGGGAAGCAGCAGCCCCGCCTGTTCCAGGTCGAGCTCCAGGTGCAGCAGCTCCGCATAGGCATGCCGCACCGCGCCCCGGCCGGAGTGCTTACCCAGCACGAAACGGTGACAGCGGCCCATCTCGGCCGGGTCCACCCCCTGGTAATTGCGCAGGTCCTTGAGCAGGCCGTCCACGTGGATGCCCGCCTCGTGGGTGAAGACCCCGTCCCCCACCAGGCTCTTGTGCCAGCCCACCGGTCGGCCCGAGGCCTGCTCAACCAGATGGGACAGGCGATCAAAGGTCGACATGTCCAGCCCCGTCTCGACCCCGTGCAGGTGCCTGAGCCCCATGGCCACCTCTTCGAGGGGTGCGTTCCCCGCCCGCTCGCCAAGCCCATGCACCGTCGTGTTCACGTGGGTGGCCCCGCCGCGGACCGCGGCCAGGGTGTTGGCGGTGGCGAGGCCCAGATCATCGTGGGCGTGCATCTCGAGATCCAGGTCGACGATCGCCCGCAGGTCCCGGATCCGCTCCCAGACACCGAAGGGCTCCATCACCCCTACCGTGTCGGCGAAGCGGAAGCGCCGGGCACCTGCCTCCTGCGCCGCCTCCGCCACCCGCCACAGAAACTCGGGATCGGCGCGGGAGGCATCCTCAGCCCCCACGCAGACCTCCAGGCCCAGGTCCAGGGCACGCGGTATCTGCCGTTCGATCTGGCGCAGCACCCAGGCGCGATCCTTGCCCAGCTTGCGGGCGATCTGCTGGTCGGACACCGGGATCGAGAGGTCCGCGCGCTCCACGCCGAGCCCGGCGCAGGCATCGACGTCTTCCCCCCGCATCCGGCTCCAAACCATCAGCCGCGCCTTCAGGGAAAGGCCCGCGACGGCGCGGATCGAGTCGCGCTCCTCCGCCCCTATGGCGGGGACGCCGACCTCCAGCTCGAGCACCCCGACGTCGTCCAGGGCCTTGGCGATCGCCAGCTTCTCCTCCAGCGAGAAGGCCACCCCCGCCGACTGCTCGCCGTCGCGGAGCGTGGTGTCGTTGATCGTCACCCTCGGCATCCGGTCTCGCATCCGCGTATCTCCGACGGGTTCCCGGGTCAGGATGGCCTCGATGCCCTCGTGGCAGGCGGCACAGCCGCCCCCGGCCTTGGTGTAGTTGGTCACGTCCTCCACGGTCTTCAGGCCGTTGGCGCGGACGGTCTCCTCGATGAGGACTGCGTCCACTGCGAAGCACTTGCGCACGAGGGCGCCTTCCTGATGGTCGTCCTTCCACGTCTCGCCCCGGTAGCTCGCCACCGCTGCCTGCAGCGCATCGCGCCCCATGACCGAGCAGCGCATCTCCCCGGGGGGGCAGCCCGTCGAAATAGTCCGCGATCTGCTGGTTGCTCACCTGCAGTGCCTCATTCAGGGTCATGCCCTTGATGATCTCGGTCAGTGCAGAGCTGGAGGCGATTGCGGAGCCGCAGCCGAAGGTCTGAAACCCGGCCTCTTCGATCACCTCCGTCTCGGGATCCACCCGCAGCGTGAGCCACAGCGCGTCGGCGACTGCCCCCGCGTTGCGGGGATTGAAGGAATGCGCTTTGGCCTTGTCCGAGTATTCCCACTTGGCTCACTCCTGGATCGGCGCGTTTGAATCCTGCTGACCAGGCAAAGGCAATCTCCGGTCCAGGTCATGCCCATGAACCGATCTGATTGTTTTCCCAATAGTTCTGCAGAGTACACCGGGGCCTTTGTCGCATAAATGACAAGCCGGTCCGGAGAGGCTGTGGGATAGGCGACAAGGTAAACGGCCATGGCATCAGCGCCACCCCAGAGAATGTGAGTCGCGACCCGCGCGTCGCTCCTGCGAGGGACTCGATCCCTGGTTGGGGGCGGGCGTATCAAACAGACGGGATCAGGGGCCTGGCCCGAGAGCCCGGCCCCCTGGGCGACGAGGAAACCTCTTTCTCGCGCAGCAGGCGCTGCGGCGCAAGCTGGAGCGGCAGCTGCGCCAGCCGGTGGACGTGCTGATCAATCCGGGGCGCACGACCGCGTTCATGCGCTAGGCGTGTGCGGAAGGCCGCCGGCTGTGAGCCAGCGGCTCGACGTCTTGGGCGAAGCCCTTGCGGCCCTGACGCAGGCGGCAGAGCGGCTCGCCTCAACCCAGGATGGCATCGCTCCTCTGTTTCCCCTCGATCCGACCGATTTCCAGCTACTGCCCGAGCCTGCCCGAAAGCGCCCGGGATGCCTACGCGGTCCGGTACGCCCGCTGCCAGGATCGGCTGTTTCCCGTCATGCGTGCCCTGGGCCGGGCGCAATTGGAGCCCAGGGCCGAGCAGGGCTTTCTGGAGCTTTTCGCCCTGACTCAGAAGCAGGGAATCAGGAAATCCTAAGCCGCAACCGGCTGGGGCTCGTGGGTTAGGCACTTCTTGGGACAGACCCGGGCGCAGGCCTGGCAGCCGACGCAATCGTATGGGTCCTTGAGGCTCATCACCATGCTGGTGTCGTCGGAGAAGCCGTCGTCCGAAGCCTCATCGAGATCTTCTAGATCGTCACGGTCGATGAGCTCGAACACGTTCCGCGGACAGACTTTGAAGCACCGGCCGCAGCCGATGCAGTTGCTCTGCCTCAGCTCGACGACAAAGGCCGGGGTCCATTGCAGCCCACCGCGGGTCAGTCCGGTAATTACGGTCATCTTCACTCTCCGTTAGGCCGCCGCGTCCACCTGCGCCGCTTTCAGCTGGCCTCAGCGACCGCCCACTCCCGACATTGCCTCGTAGGCCGCGCGGGCGGCCTCGGGCAGCTCCGCATAGGCGACGAGCGGCCGGTCCTCGACCAGGTCCTGCAGCTCCGCCGCCCGCTCGGCGGCAATCTGCTTGGCCTTTCGCACCGCGATCTCGGGCTCCTTCAACCCATCGTTGCTCATGTTCCAGCCCTCCGTCAGAGCCCCGCGACGTTCGGATGCTCGCCGATGACCTCTAGCGCCACGGACAGGATCTTGTCGGCCTCGTCCTTCATCTTTGAGAGGCTCGGGGAACCGAACCGACGCATACCCCACCACGGGGATCTCCCTCATCTTCTCCTTGGAAAGGATGAAGGGCTCGAGGATCCGCTCCGCAGACCAGCTGTCGTAGGTCCCGTAGGAGTCGATCGCCCGCAGCTGGCGAACCATCTCGATCACGAAATCGGATTCCAGGATGGAATCGGCCTCCGCAAGGGCAACGACACTCTCTGTCATTGACCAATACGTCGTTTCAACTGCTCGAAATTGAAGATCGTCGTTCGCTCGACGGACCCATCGATCATTCCCGCCAGCCCTCCGCCTCCATGTCGTCGAAGCGCTCCTGATGCCGCGATCTCTGTCCCCTGATCGCCCGCGCCAGCCAGGCGCTGGGACCGGAGTGCAGATCCTTCTGCAGGTGCGCGATCAGCGTCGCCACAGCTGTGCCAGGGGCGACCTTCAGTGGCTGGATGCCCTGCGCCAGGAGCTGCCGGATCGCGGAGGCCCCGACCGCCTCGCAATAGACCGCCACGCAGCCGTCCAGGGCGGCGATCTTGGCGGCCAGCTTGTCCTCGTTGCCGTCCCTGTCGAGCCGGGCGAACTGCGCGGCCTCCACCAGGGCGGCTCGCTCCGGCTCGACCGCGTAGACCGCAAAGCCCTCGGCCGCACCGAAGTGCTGATCGACCCGCCGCCTATCCGAGGTGGCAAAGGCGACCTTGACGGCCCCCGTCGGCGGGTTGACTTCACCAGCGGTGTTCAGGACTTTGAGCCTTCTCTCGAGTACCATTGAAAGGCGCTCCTGCCCCTCGGACCCGGGGCTGGTCATTGAGAATCCGACGCCGCTCAGGCCGCCTGCTCCTCCGCCCCGCCCCGTTCTCCTTGCGGCTTCTGCGAGAGCCGGGAGCGGTAGGGCTGAATCTCCCCCTTCTCCAGTCGCAGCACGAGGTTGGCGAGGTCGAACAGGGTCTGCCGGGAGCCCTGGTAGCCGACCCAGGTGTGCTGGTAGGCGCCCACCCGGTCGTACAGGGGAAATCCCGCCCGCAGGTGAGGGATGCCCAGCCGCTGCGCCGAGTGGGCCGCGTGGGAGCTGCCGATGAGCACCTCCGCCCCCTGCTCACGGGCCATGTGCTCCAGGTCCTCCAGGTCCCCGATCTGGACCCGGTCCGCCGCCACCTGTCGCAGGGCCGGGGCATTGGTTGCGGCCACCGCGGCGACCGTCTCCGCCCCCATGCCCGCGAGCAGCTCACTGAAACCCACCAGGAGGTCCGGGTCTGCGCCGACGGCGAAGCGGGACATGCCGAGCATGAAGTGACAATCGAGCATGGCGTCCTGCAGCTGAGCGCGCTGGCGCTCCACCTTGGCAGGGACCGGCCCGCCTGCGATCTCGGCCAGGGTGGCAACCAGGGCGTCCGTCGCGTCCAGCCCCATGAGATGCGGAAACCGGAAGTCCGGTACACCCGTGCGCTCCGCCAGCAGGTCCGCCGCCGGGTACATGGACGCCCCTACCACCAGGGTGGCCAGGGCGTCCCCCAGCTGCGCCAGCTCACCCACCGGGGTGCCGCCCACGGTGAGCGGGCTGAAATCCTGCTCCGGCAGGTGCCCGTCCAGGGAGTCGGTGAGGTCAGGCAGAACCACAGGCTGGAGGCCGAACAGCTCGATCAGGTCCTTCAGCGCCTCCAGGTCGCCGGGCGTGAGATGAGAGCCCGCCAATAGGTTGACCTGCCGGGGCCGGCGGGCCGGACGGGTCCCGGCCTGGCCAGCCGGCGGCACCAGCTCCTGGATGGCAGCCCTGACCGCCACCGCATAGCCTGTCTCCATGCACCCGATAAAGTCCGGGGTGGATACCGGCACCACCGAGATCCGGGCAAACTTCGGATGCTGCTCCCGGAAGCGCCGCACCAGCCGGGCGACGTCCGCGCCCTGGGTCTCGGCCAGGCCAGTCGTAGGAACGCCGATCAGGTCCGGTCTGCTCTTCTCGCAGATGGTCTTGAGCCCCTCCACCAGATTTTCGTCCGCCCCCATGACCGAGCTCACCTGGTCCATGGCGCTCGTCTGCAGGGGGATGGGCTCCCGGAAATGGCGCACGAAGAAGACCTTCCCGAAGGCCATGCAGCCCTGGGAGCCGTGCAGCATGGAGATGGCGCGTCGGAAGCCCAGGAAGGCCAGGGCCGCACCGACAGTGGCGCTGGCCTTGAGGGGATTGACCGACAGGGCCTTGCTACGCTTGATGATCTCAGGCATGGGACACCTCCACGCCCGCATCGGCACATGCCTCGCTCTGAGAGCCGTCGCCACCGGCGCAGGGTCCGCTGCGCCGACCATCCGAACCCTGGACCAAGGGTGATCCCCAACCCCCCACGACAGTCTCCAGACTCACGGCTCTCCGGTTGCCCCCCGCCGCCCAGGGCGACGATCGGCGCACCGCCTCCCAGACCGGGCTCTCGATGGTCAGACACAGCTGCCTCGCCAGCTCCACCATGCCCGCATAGCCCGCGTAGCCGAACTCCCGCTCCTGGTTGATATCCAGGAACGGGATACGCGCCTTCAGGGCCGTGTACATGTTGCGCCCGCCAGCGATCAGCATGTCCACCCCGTGCTCCCACACGAGGTTGATCAGCGCCCGCGGATTCCCGTCCTCGATCATGAGGGCGTCGTCCCCCATGAGCTCGCGGATGCGGGCCATATCGTCCTCGGTGGATTTCCTGGTGCCAGTGGCCACCACCGTCATGCCGAGATTTTGGAGCGCGGAGACGATGGACCAGGATTTGACGCCGCCGGTGTAGAGCAGCACCTTGCGGCCTTCTAGGCTCTCCCGCCAGGGCGCGAGGGCCGCGTCGACCCGCGCCTCCTCGCGGGCGATGAGCGCCTCCGTGCGGGCGCTGAGATCCGGGTCGCCGATCAGACGAGCGAAGTCCCGCAGCGCCTTCGATACATCCTGCACCCCATAGAAGCTGCCCTCGAACCAGGGCGTGCCGAACGCCTCCGCGAGCTTCCGGGCCACGTTGATCATGGCCTTGGAGCAGACCATCATGTTGACCTCCGAGCAGTGCATGGTCTGCACCTCACGGAACCGCGCGTCGCCGGACAGGGTACACAGCACCCGCAGCCCGAGCTCGTCGAGCAGGGGCAGGACGTGCCAAAGCTCCCCCGCGATGTTGTACTCCCCGATGAGGCTAATGTCGTGCACCTTGAACCCGGAGCGCTCGATGCCTTCCGGAAGGGGATCCGGCTCCCGGGTCCCGCACACCTGCCGCACCATCGCCTCCCCGGCGATACGGTTTCCCAGGTTCTTGGTCCCGTAGAACCCGGCCGCGTCCACGAGCACCACCGGCGTGCCCCAGCGCCTTTCCGCCTCCTCGCATACGGCGGCGACGTCGTCGCCGGTGAGCGCTGGGATGCAGGTGTTGTAGACGAACACCGCCGCCGGCCGGTAGCTGTCGATCGCCTGCTTGATGGAATGGAAGAGCCGCTTCTCGCCGCGGCCCATGATCACGTCGTGCTCCGTGAGATCGGTGGTCATGCCGATCTTGAAGAGCTGCGGTCCGCTGGAGCGGGTGCCCCGGTTGTCCCAGGAGCTCCCCGCGCAGCCGATGGCACCGTGAACGATGTGGGCCACGTCGGCGATCGGCAGCAGGGCGATCTGCGCCCCATCGAAGGCGCACCCGCCGGCGGTGGTGCCGGGCTTCGGCCGCGCGCACCCGGACTTTGCCTTCTGGTTGTGGGCACAGGCAGGCTCGTCGAGGAGGGCGGCAATGTCTTTCGGGTTCATCAGGTATCCCTGAGGCAGATCTTTGGGACTGGCTATTCAGGGCCTGTGCCAACGTTATGTCTCTGTATTTGTGAGCCTTCTTCCGCTTCCAAATTGTTGCAAACCCGACAAGCGACGCCGCTTGGAGGATTCACCACCTCGTCAACTGCGGCCAGGACGACGCCGGTCGCCGCGTCCCACTGCGTGGTGAAACGGAGGCAGTGCTCCCGCCCGTCCACCAAATAGACGTTGAAGCCGGGGGTCTCGGCGACCGGCCGTGCGGCGGTGACGTCGTCGTCCATGCAGTAGGTGAAGTGCATGTCCGCAAAGCGCTCGCGTAGGGCGGCCACGGTCGTGTCGTTCAGTCCCGCAACCTCCAGAACGCGCACGATCTGCGCAATGCGCTCTTGGAGAATCACGCGTCGTACTCCTGGCGCTCGAAGCGCACCCGCTCCTCCGGCGCTCGCCCCATCACCTTCGCCAGCCACGGCGGCGCGCCTTGGGCGAGGACCGGCTGCAGGGCGGCGACGCGCTCCCGGGCGAAGCCCCCGTCCGGCCATTTCACCGGGTGGACGCCCGCCTTGACCACCTTGGCGGCCGCGGGGCCTCCGATGGAGACCACATACAGCACCTGGCACTCCGCGATGAGGGAGGCGCGGTAGGCATTCTTGTCATCCTGCGCCAGCGCGTCTTCGATCTCACGCACGGCGGCGAGCCGCACCTCGTCCGGGGAGACCTGATAGATCAGGAAACGCCGGCAGGAGCCGAAGTGGCCATCCAGCTCCTCCCCCCTGTCGGAGGCGCAGGCGACCCGGACGGAGCCCGGGAGATCCGCCGCGGCACCCGGATCGACGGGGGGTGGAGGGTCGAAGTCGGGAACCACCTCGCCGCGCAGGATCGCCAGCGCCTGCTTCAGCACGCTCTGGTCCAAGTCCACAAGCTCGCCGTCCGCGGCAGACTTGAGGTCCTTGACCCGAAGCTCCGCAAGCTTGGCCGCCGTCGGCGGCAGCCCGACCGCCGCTGCGAGCACCCGCAGCAGGCGCGCCGGGTCGGTGTCGGGCAGTGCCCGCGCTCCAAGGCCGATGCGCAGGGCGATGTCTTCCGAAATGGGGGCGTTTGGCATGGTCGGACCTCGGCTCTACCGGCTCGTATTGCTATATGCTCTTCCTGGTCGATCCGCCCGTGCGATTCAGTCGGCACGCCTGAAACGCAGGGTGGTCGGAAAGACCGGTGGCGGACTGAGGGGCTCCACATACCACCTGGAGCCGTCCGTCAGCGACACCTCGCCCCCCCACCGCTCCGCGGTGTCCACCTCGACGGAGGCGATGGTCTCCTCCATGTCCTTCTTGGCCACGTAAAACAACAAGCTCCCCGAATCACTTCTGCGGATCATTACATTGGGCATCGGATACCTCGGTCGGCCGTCTTG
>JARRNE010000003.1:0-15371 GCA_037385305.1 Chromatiaceae bacterium
CGTCTCTCGGCGCAGAAGGCCCGGTTGGTCGCGGATCAGATCCGGGGGCTGCATGTCGAAAAGGCGCTCAACCTACTTACCTTTAGTCCGAAGAAGGGTGCCGGCCTCATCAAGAAGGTGCTCGAATCCGCGATCGCCAATGCGGAGCACAACGAGGGGGCGGACATCGATGAGCTGAAGGTGGCGGTGGTCAAGGTGGACGTGGGTCCCACCATGAAGCGCATCCGCGCCCGCGCGAAGGGCCGTGCGAGCCGGATCATGAAGCGCACCAGCCATATTAGCTTGACGGTAGCGGAAGACTAGTTTTTCGAGAGAGGGCAGCATGGGGCAGAAAGTACATCCAACAGGGATCCGCTTGGGAATCGTCAAGGATTGGACCTCCAAGTGGTATGCGAATACCCGGGACTACGCAGACCTGTTGAACAAAGACATGGAGGTGAGGAGCTTTCTGAAGAAGCGCCTCTCGCACGCCTCCGTCAGCCGTATCCAGATCGATCGGCCGGCAAAGAATGCCCATATCACGATCCACACGGCCCGTCCCGGGGTGGTCATCGGCAAGAAAGGGGAGGACATCGACGCCCTGCGCAAGGAGGTGTCCCAGATGATGGGCATCCCGGTACACATCAGCATCGAGGAGATCCGCAAGCCCGAGCTCGATGCCCAGCTGGTGGCCGAGAGCATCGCCCAGCAGCTGGAGCGGCGTATCATGTTCCGGCGCGCCATGAAGCGCGCGGTGCAGAACACGATGCGGCTCGGGGCCCAGGGCGTCAAGATCAACATTGCAGGCCGTCTGAACGGCGCGGAGATCGCCCGCAGCGAGTGGTACCGGGAGGGCCGCGTACCGCTGCATACCCTGCGGGCGGATATCGACCACGGCTTCGCCGAGGCGGTGACCACCTATGGCGTGCTCGGTGTGAAGGTCTGGATCTTCAAGGGTGAGGTGTTCGCCGGCCAGGAGGCCGAGGGGCCCCCTGCCGGGAAGGTGGCCGGAAGGAGGGGCTGATCCATGCTGCAACCAAAACGCACCAAGTTTCGCAAGCGACACACTGGCCGTAACCGGGGACTCGCCCAGTCGGGCAACCGGGTCAGCTTCGGCGAGTTCGGCCTCAAGGCCATCACCCGTGGCCGTCTGACCGCTCGGCAGATCGAGGCGGCCCGACGGGCGATCACCCGCCAGGTGCGGCGCGGCGGCAAGCTGTGGATTCGGGTGTTCCCGGACAAGCCGGTCTCCAAGAAGCCCTTGGAGGTTCGGATGGGCAAGGGCAAGGGCAACGTGGAGTACTGGGTTGCCTTGGTTCAGCCGGGGAAGGTTCTGTATGAGATCGAGGGGGTTCCGGAAGGACTCGCCCGTGAGGCCTTCCGCCTTGCCGCCGCGAAGCTCCCGGTGCAAACCACCTTCTCTAAGCGGACGGTGATCTGATGAACGCCAAGGAACTGAGGAAGAGCTCCCCGGAGGAGCTGCGCAAGCATCTCACCGAGCTGCTGAAGGAGCAATTCAATCTGCGGATGCAGAAGGCGACCGGCCAGCTCTCGCGGCCAGCGCGGGTTAGGACCGTGCGGCGTGAGATCGCACGCATCAGGACCCTGATGCACGAACAGAAGGCGGGCAGCGCACAATGAGCGACGAACAGCAGCGCAACCGCAGGCTCACCGGGCGTGTGGTGAGCAGCGCGATGGACAAGACCATCACGGTGCTGGTGGAGCGCCGGGTCCAGCACCCCCTGTACGGCAAGTTCATGCGCCGGACCACCAAGATCCATGCCCACGACGAGGACAATACGTGCGGGCAGGGCGATCTCGTGACGGTCGAGCAGTGCCGGCCACTCTCGAAGACCAAGAGCTGGCGCCTCATCCAGATCGTCGAGAAGGCCCGTCTGGCGTAGCGCAGCCCGGTTTGTTCGGAAATTGCCTGAGCGCAGGTAGTAGAATCCGCGCCTTGGCGAGCCATGGGCGCGGGAACGCAGAAGGGATGAGTGCTTCCCCAGCCGCTTCGGTGTGGCACTGCGCTCATGAACGCAGCTGTCGGCTCCCGTTGGCGACCCGGAAGGACAACGACCATGATTCAGATGCAGACCAACCTCAGCGTTGCCGACAACAGCGGTGCAAAGCGGGTCCAGTGCATAAAGGTGCTGGGCGGCTCCCACCGGCGCTACGCCGGCATTGGGGACGTGATCAAGGTCACCGTTAAGGATGCCATCCCCCGCGGCAAGGTGAAAAAGGGGGACGTCTTCAATGCGGTCGTTGTGCGCACCCGCAAAGGCGTGCGACGTCCCGACGGGTCGGCGGTCCGGTTCGACGGCAATGCCGCGGTGCTGCTCAATAACCAGCTGCAGCCCATCGGCACCCGCATTTTCGGGCCGGTGACCAGGGAGCTGCGCAGTGAGCGGTTCATGAAGATCATTTCGCTCGCGCCGGAAGTTCTGTGAGGGTTCTGCGTCATGCGCAAGATTAGAAAGGGTGACGACGTGGTCGTCCGCACGGGCAAGGACAGCGGAAAGCGGGGCACCGTCCTGCGCGTGATCGACGACGAGTATCTGATCGTCGAGAACGTCAACATGGCGAAAAAGCACCAGAAGCCGAATCCCCAGCGCGGCGAGCCGGGAGGCATCATCGACAAGGAGATGCCGCTCCACCTGTCCAACGTGGGCCTGTACAACCCCGTGAAGGGCGGCCCGGATCGGGTGGGCTTCAAGGTCCTGGAGGACGGCCGCAAGGTGCGGGTCTTTCGCTCCAGCGGCGAAGTCGTGGACGCCTAGTTGAGAGTCTTCGGTGATGTCCAGATTGCAGACTGAATACCCGGATCAGATCGTCGGGCAGCTGAAGGACCGCTTCGGCTATCACAGCATCATGCAGGTACCCCGGATCGAAAAGGTCACCCTGAACATGGGCGTGGGCGAGGCCATCGCAGACAAGAAGGTGATGGACAACGCGGTTTCGGACCTGCGCATGATCGCCGGCCAGCAGCCTATCGTGACCAAAGCCCGCAAGTCGGTGGCAGCCTTCAAGATTCGTGAGGGCTGGCCCATCGGGTGCAAGGTGACCCTGCGCCGGGAGCGAATGTACGAGTTCCTGGACCGCCTGATCAACATCGCGATCCCGCGTATTCGGGACTTCCGGGGGCTGAGCCCCAAGGCGTTCGACGGCCGCGGTAACTACAGCATCGGGGTGCGCGAGCAGATCATCTTCCCGGAGATCGACTACGACAAGATCGACGCCCTGCGCGGCCTCGATATCACCATCACGACCACGGCCCGGACCGACGACGAAGGGCGGGCCTTGCTCGAGGCCTTCAAGTTTCCCTTCAGGAGCTGAGAACGGAGCATGGCAAAGAAGAGCATGATGGCGCGGGATGTCAAGCGCGCCCGGATCGCAGCCAGGTATGCGGCCAAGCGGGCGAGCCTTAAGGCCGTAATCGACAGCCGAAGCGCCACCCAGCAGCAGGTTGAAGATGCGCTCCTCCAGCTGCAGAAGCTCCCGCGGGATGCCAGTCCCACGCGCCAGCAGCGCCGTTGTCGAGTAACTGGCAGGCCCCATGCGGTCTATCGCAAGTTCGGGCTGGGCCGCAACAAGCTGCGGGAGGCGGTGATGCGCGGCGACGTGCCGGGCGTCGTGAAGGCGAGCTGGTAGCCGTTTGTAGGCCGCTACCGCGGCCTGTGCAGGAGAGTTAGATGGAGTCTGCGCACCGAGCGAGGCGCAGATTCAAGCGTGGATTGTCTTTGAGCTCGGGTATCGCGTCGCAACGACGGTCTGACCCCAGGAGTCGCACATGAGTATGTCGGACCCCATTGCGGACATGTTGACCAGGATCCGCAACGGGCAGATTCGCGGCAAGGTCACTATCACCATGCCGTCCTCCAAGAAGAAGCTGGCGATCGCCAATCTCCTGAATGAGGAGGGTTACCTCTCCGATGTGTCGGTGGAGGGGGACGGACCCAAGCCCGAGCTGGTGATCAAGCTCAAATACCATCGCGGAAAGCCTGTCATCGAGCACCTGAAGCGCGTGTCGCGTCCGGGGTTGCGCATCTACCGCGGCAAGCACGAGCTGCCCAACGTCTGGGGCGGACTCGGCGTGGCCATCGTGTCCACCTCGAAGGGTCTGATGACGGATCGGGCGGCCCGCAAGGCGGGGCACGGGGGCGAGATCATCGCCTTCGTGGCTTGATCGAGAGGAGGCGCGCCATGTCACGAATTGCGAAGGCACCCATATCCGTCCCCGGCGCCGTCAAAGTGGACATCGCCGGACAGGAGGTCAAGGTCAAGGGACCGAAGGGAACCCTTGCCTGGACCGTGCACCCCAAGGTCAAGGTGGCCCAAGAGGACGGGCACTTGAAGGTGGCGCCCGCCACCGAGAGCCAGGAGGCCTGGGCCCTGGCCGGCACTACCCGGGCACTGCTGCACAACATGATCGTCGGTGCAGGCAGCGGGTTTGCGCGCAAGCTGACCCTGGTGGGCGTGGGTTACCGTGCCCAGGCACAGGGCAAGGTGCTGAATCTGAGTCTCGGCTTCTCCCAACCGGTGAATTATCCGGTGCCGGAGGGCGTAGATATCGCCACCCCGTCCCCCACCGAGATCGTGGTGAGCGGTGCCGATAAGCAACGGGTGGGGCAGGTGGCCTCGGAGATTCGCGGGTTCCGCCCGCCCGAGCCCTATAAGGGCAAGGGTGTGCGGTATGCTGACGAGCAGGTTCTGCGCAAAGAAGCCAAGAAGAAGTAAGGGGTTCACAGATGGACAAGAAGCAAGCCCGGATGCGCCGTGCGGCAAGGGCCAGGGCGAAGATTCGCGAGCTGGACCTTTACCGGCTGTGCGTGCATCGTACGCCCCGGCACATGTATGCGCAGGTCATCGCCCCCGACGGCGCCAAGGTCATCGCGAGTGCGTCGACGGTCGAGAAGGAATTCCGGCAGACCGCCAAGGGCCATCGGGGCAATGCGGGTGCGGCGGCGGCGATCGGCAAGGTGATCGCGGAGCGGGCGCGGGCCGCAGGCGTGGAGCGGGTAGCCTTCGATCGCTCCGGCTTCCGCTACCACGGCCGAGTGAAGGCGCTGGCCGACGCGGCGCGGGAAGGCGGGCTGCAATTCTAAGGGTTCTAAGATGTCGATCTACAATCCCAAGCCGGAAGGCGACGAATTCCTCGAGAAGCTGGTGGCCGTCAACCGCGTCGCCAAGGTGGTGAAGGGCGGGCGTCAGTTCGGCTTCTCTGCCCTCACCGTGGTGGGCGACGGCAAGGGTCGCGTCGGCTTCGGTACCGGCAAGGCCCGTGAGGTCCCGGTGGCCATCCAGAAGGCCATGGAGAGTGCCCGCAAGAACGTGGTGGACATCCGGCTCAAGGGCACCACGCTGCAATATCCCACCGTAGGCCGCCACGGGGCGGCGAAGGTCTTCATGCAGCCTGCCTCCGACGGTACCGGCATCATCGCGGGCGGCGCCATGCGCGCCGTGTTCGAGGTGCTGGGCGTCCAGAACGTCCTGGCCAAGTGCATCGGCACGAATAATCCGATGAACGTGGTTCGCGCCACCATCGGTGGGTTGAAGACCATGTCCGACGCCGAGAGTGTCGCTGCCAAACGGGGCAAGATTGTCGAGGAAATCCTGGGGTAACCGATGGCAGACAAGAAGACGATGAGGGTCGCCTTGATGCGCAGTGTCCACGGACGCCTGGAGTCGCACCAGGCGTGCGTGCGCGGGCTAGGGCTGCGCCGTATGCACCAGGTGGTGGAGGTGGCGGACACCCCCGAGACCCGCGGAATGGTGAACAAGGTGTCCTATTTGGTCCGCGTCCTGGAGGAATCCACTGATGCGCCTCAATGACCTCAAGCCGGCCGAAGGCGCCAAGCGCGCGGCAAAGCGTGTCGGCCGCGGTATTGGCAGCGGACTCGGCAAGACCGCCGGACGCGGCCACAAGGGTCAGAAAGCCCGCGCAGGCGGCTTCCGCAAGGTCGGATTCGAAGGCGGCCAGATGCCCCTGCAGCGGCGGCTGCCAACAATCGGTTTTCGCTCTAAGAAGGCGCTGGTGCGCGACGAGATTCGTCTCAACGAGCTGCGGCGCGTGGACGGGGATCTGGTGGACATGAAGTCTCTGCGGGACGCCGGTCTGATCGGCGCCGCGATTCGTCAGGTGAAGATCATCGCCTCGGGGACACTCGATCGCCCGCTCACGGTGCGGGGGGTCGGTGTGACCAAGGGTGCCCGTGCTGCCATAGAGGCCGCCGGCGGCACCGTCGAGGCCTAACGAGCATCCTGCATTACGCCAATGGCCCAAAGCAGCACTTCCATGGTCGGCGCGCTCAGCGGCATGGGGCAGCTCACGGAGCTGCGCCAGCGGCTGCTGTTCCTGGTGGGCGCGCTACTGGTGTACCGCATCGGGACCTTCATCCCGGTGCCCGGCGTCAATCCCGACGCCCTCGCCATCCTGTTCGAGCAGAACCAGGGCTCCATCCTGGACATGTTCAACATGTTCTCAGGTGGTGCCCTGAAGCGCTCGAGCCTTTTCGCCCTCGGGATCATGCCTTACATCTCGGCCTCCATCATTGTGCAGCTCATGGGCTCGGTGATTCCGAAGCTCGAGCAGCTCAAGAAGGAGGGTGAGCAGGGACGGCGAAAGATCACCCAATACACGCGTTACGGGACCGTGTTCCTGGCGACCTTCCAGGCCCTCGGAATCGCCATCGCCCTGCAGGGGCAGTCTGCCGGCGGCACTGCGATCGTTACCCATCCGGGCTATGGCTTCGTGTTCACCGCCACCGTGTCCCTGGTCACCGGGACTATGTTCCTGATGTGGCTGGGCGAGCAGATCACCGAGCGGGGCATTGGCAACGGCATCTCGCTCATCATCTTCGCCGGGATCGTGGCAGGGCTACCCCACGCTATTGGTGGGACCCTCGAGCTTGTGCGAACCGGGGAGATGAATGCCCTCGCTGTGCTTGCGCTCTTCGCCCTGGTCTTGGCCGTGACCGCCTTTGTCGTGTTTGTCGAGCGCGGTCAGCGCCGGATCACTGTCAATTATGCGCGTCGTCAGCAGGGTAGAAGGATGCTGGCTGCCCAGAGTACCCACCTGCCCCTCAAGCTCAACATGTCAGGCGTGATTCCCCCGATCTTCGCCTCGAGCATCATCCTGTTTCCCGGCACGCTCGGAAAGTGGTTCGGGACCTCGGAGAATTTCCGCTGGCTGCAGGATTTCACCAGCAAGTTGGCCCCTGGTGAGCCCTTGTACGTCATTCTTTACTCGATGGCCATCATCTTCTTCTGCTTCTTCTACACGGCCTTGGTGTTCAATTCCAAGGAGACTGCGGACAACCTGAAGCGGTCCGGGGCCTTCGTACCCGGTATACGCCCGGGTGAGCAGACCGCCCGCTATATCGACGGGGTGATGACCCGCTTGACCGCCGCGGGTGCTATCTACATCACCGCGGTGTGTCTCCTGCCGGAGTTCCTGATCGTGGGCTGGAACGTGCCCTTCTATTTCGGCGGCACCTCCCTGTTGATTGTGGTGGTCGTCGTGATGGACTTCATGGCCCAGGTACAGGCGCACCTCATGTCCCACCAGTACGAGGGCCTGATGAAAAAGGCCAACCTCAAGGCCCCGGGCGCCGGCATGTTGCGCTAAGGTCCAGGGTTCACAAGCATTAGATCGGAGAGAGAACATGAAGGTCAGGGCTTCGGTAAAGAGGGTGTGTCGCAATTGTAGGATCATTCGGCGCAACGGCGTGGTGCGCGTGATATGCAGAGACCCCAAACATAAGCAGCGCCAGGGCTGACCTTCTTTCCATTGAATTCTTTCTAGGTTCTGGTATGCTGCTCAGTTTTCGCGCGGACGGCTTGGAGATCCCGTAACATGGCCCGTATCGCCGGTGTCAATATCCCAGATAGAAAGCATGCCGTGATCGCTTTGACGGCCATCTACGGCATCGGTCGGACCCGGGCCGCGCAGATTTGCGGCAGCGCCGGGGTGGCGCTGGATGTGAGGATTCGGGATTTGACCGAGGAAGAGGTGGACAAGCTACGCGCTGAGGTTGCCAAGCTCGCCGTGGAAGGCGATCTGCGCCGTGAGGTCTCCATGAACATCAAGCGGCTCATGGACCTTGGGTGCAATCGTGGCATCCGGCACCGCCGTGGGCTACCGGTGCGCGGGCAGCGGACCCGCACCAATGCGCGCACCCGAAAGGGTCCGCGGCGTCCGATCAAGAGATAGGCGACGCCGAGGCGTCAAAGACGTTTGGTAATACTTGATGGCGAAGCCAACCCGCACGCGCAAGAAAGTCAAGAAGCAGGTGGCCGACGGGATTGCCCACGTCCATGCCTCCTTCAACAACACCATCATCACCATCACGGACCGCCAAGGCAACGTGCTTGGATGGGCGACGGCGGGAGGTTCCGGCTTCCGGGGCTCCCGCAAGAGTACCCCGTTTGCCGCTCAGGTGGCAGCGGATCGGGTGGGGCAGGCGGTAAAGGAGTTCGGCCTTCGCAACCTGGACGTGAACGTCAAAGGGCCGGGTCCGGGACGCGAGTCTGCGGTGCGGGCGCTCAACAACGCGGGCTTCAAGATATCCAGCATCACGGACGTGACCCCCATACCTCATAACGGGTGTCGTCCCCCCAAGAAGCGGCGCGTATAGGAATCGGGCAGAGCAGACATGGCAAGGTACACAGGCCCCACCTGTAAGCTAGCGCGGCGCGAGGGCTCCGATCTCTCTCTGAAGAGCCGTGCCCGCTCGCTGGACACCAAGTGCAACTTGGAAAAGCTGCCGGGCCAGGCGGGGGACCGCCGTCGGCGGCTGTCGGACTATGGCGGCCAGCTGCGTGAGAAGCAAAAGGTCCGCCGCATTTACGGCGTGATGGAGAGGCAATTCCGCAACTACTACCGGAAGGCCGCGGCTACCAAGGGTGCCACCGGTGAGAACCTCCTGAGGCTGCTCGAGCGACGACTCGACAACGTGGTTTACCGCATGGGTTTCGGCGCGACTCGCGCCGAGGCCAGGCAGCTGGTCAGCCACAAGGGAATCCTCGTCAATGGAAAGACAGTGAATATCCCTTCCTATCCCGTCAGCGAAGAAGACCAGATCGAGGTCCGGGAGAAGGCCAGGAAGCAGGTGCGGGTACAGAACGCCCTCGCCTTGGCCGAGCAGTACGGCTTTGTCGACTGGATCGAGGTCGACACGAATGCGCTCAAAGGCGTCTTCAAGCGTGTCCCCGACCGCTCGGACCTCCCGGCAGACATCAATGAATCGCTGATCGTGGAGTTGTACTCCAAGTAAAGGGAAGGAGGGGGTTTTTGCATGGCTGATGCTGTTAGCGATTTCCTTAAGCCGCGCATCGTCAAGGTGGAGCCGGTTGACGGGAAGCGCAATCACGCCCGGGTCTCCGTGGAGCCGCTCGAGCGCGGCTTCGGCCATACCCTGGGGAATGCGCTGCGCCGTATCCTCCTCTCGTCCATGTCCGGCTGCGCGGTCACGGAGGTGGAGATACAGGGCGTTCTCCACGAGTACACCACCCTCGAGGGTGTGCAAGAGGACGTGCTGGAGATCCTGCTCAACCTGAAAGACCTCGCGGTCTCGATGAAGGGCAAGGACGAGGCGACTTTCACCCTCTCCAAGGCGGGGCCCGGCCCCGTATTGGCGGGAGATATTGCCCTCGACCACACGGCGGAGATTGCCAATCCCGAGCTGGTGATTGCGAACATCACCGGGGACACTGCGCTGAGCATGACGCTGACGGTCCATCGGGGGCGCGGCTACGAGCCTGCCACCGCGCGGGAAGACGATTCTGCGGACCGCCCTATTGGGAGGCTGCAGCTCGATGCCTCCTATAGCCCCATCCGGCGGGTCGCGATTGATGTCCAATCTGCCCGCGTCGAGCAACGTACCGACCTCGACCGGCTGGTCATCGACCTGGAGACCAACGGGACCGTCGATCCGAAGGGGGCGATCCAGAAGGCCGCCGCGATTCTGCGGGATCAGCTGTCCAGCTTCGTTGCCTTGGAGGGCTCGGCCCCGAGCGAGCTGGGAGATGAGCTCGGGGCTGCCCAGCCGCCGATAGACCCCATCCTGTTGAGGCCAGTGGATGATCTCGAGCTGACGGTGCGCTCGGCCAACTGTCTGAAGGCCGAGAACATCTACCTGATCGGCGACCTGATTCAGCGCACGGAGGTCGAGCTGCTCAAGACCCCGAACCTCGGCAAGAAATCCCTCACCGAGATCAAAGACGTGTTGGCGACGCGGGGCCTGTCCCTGGGCATGCGCCTGGAGAACTGGCCGCCCGAGAACATCGACGAGCTCGCCGTCAAATAGAGACCACCGTACCTCGGGTAAAGAGCTATGCGTCACCGCAAAGCCGGAAGGCAGCTCAATCGAACGAGCGCTCACCGTGAGGCCATGTTCCGCAACATGGCCTGCTCCCTGTTCCGCCACGAGCTCATCCGGACGACCCTTCCCAAGGCGAAGGAGCTACGGCGGGTTGCGGAGCCGCTGATCACGATGGCTAGGACGGATTCCGTGCACAAGCGTCGGGTCGCCTTCTCGCGGCTGCGCGACAAGGAGGTGGTCGGGAAGCTCTTCGTGGAGCTGGGGCCCCGTTATGAGAGCAGACCGGGGGGTTATCTACGGATCCTGAAGTGCGGCTTCCGGCCTGGGGATGCGGCACCGATGGCCTATGTCGAGCTGGTGGACCGGGCGGTGGCAGCGGAGAGCGCAGGCGCGGCAAAGGACTGAGATGCGCCGGCCAATACACGCACAGAAACCGGGCGCTGCCCGGTTTCTTGTCTGAGCCGTTGCCCTAGCCGTATGGCCCTTCGTTTGCGCCGCATGCGGGGCATCGCCCTCGTGACCGACTTTGGCGATCAGGGTCCCTATGTGGGGCAGATGGAGCTGTGCCTCACGGAGCGCGCCCCCCAGGCGCAAGTCACCCGGCTGATTTCGGATCTCCCACCGTTTCGGCCTGACCTCGCGGCCTATCTGCTGCCAGCCCTCGCCCGGGACGTCGCGGGCCCCATGCTTTATCTCTGCGTTGTCGACCCAAGCGTCGGCGGTGAGCGCGGAGTGCTTGCTGTCGAGGCCGATGGCAACTGGTTCGTTGGGCCGGACAACGGCTTGATGGCCCTGGTGGTCCGGCGTGCAGCGCAGCGCCGGGTCCTCCGGGTCACCTGGCGTCCCCGCCAGATGTCCGCGAGCTTCCATGGGCGGGACATGCTCGCCCCGGTCGCTGCGATGCTGTTCAACGGAGAGCGAGTTGACGGGGAGGAGATAGGTGTTGGGGAGATGGCGGGGAACGACTCGCCCCAGGATCGCCGCTGCATTATCTACGGGGACCGCTATGGCAACCTGCTTACCGGATTACGGGCGGGCCAGCTCGATCGGCGAACGACGATTCAGGCGGGGCCCAATGTCCTGCGCTTCGCCCGAACCTTTTGTGAGGTTCCATCCGGTACCGCCTTCTGGTACGAGGATGCCTTCGGACTGGTCGAGCTGGCGGTCAACCAAGGCCGTGCGGACCAGCTGCTCGGCTTGGGGCCCGGTGACGGGATAACGCCGCTCGTTTCAGCATGATCGACGGAGCCACGGGAAGAGAACAAAGGACGCGGAGATGTCGGTGAGGAAGACCGCCCCAAGAGTCAGGCGCAGCCTGGGTATCCTGGCGTTGTTCTTCCTCGGCTTGATCGGGGGGCTTGCCGTGGATCGCGTCTTTCTCGCCGGGATGATACCGGGGGCGTTCATCCCCATGCGGTGGGTACAGGACTTTCGCCTCATGGGCCAGGCGTGGAACCTGATCGAGTCGCGCTACGTGGACCCCGCGGCCGTGAAGCCCAAGAAGATGACCTATGCGGCGATCAGCGGCATGGTGGGCTCCCTGGGGGACACTGGGCACAGTACCTTCCTGACGCCGGAGATGTCCGCCCTGTCCCAGGATCTGTCGACCGGCAACTTCGCCGGCATCGGCGCAGAGATCGGGGTCAAGAACGGCGAGGTGGTGATCGTCTCTCCCATCGACGGGACCCCGGCAAGCCGAGCCGGATTCCGGCCGGGGGACGCGATCCTCTCGGTGGACGGGACGACCGTCTCGAGTCTGTCCCTGAGCGATGTCGTCGTCCGCATTCGCGGCCCGGTGGGGACCCGCGTTACCCTCCAGATTCTGCCGGTAAAGTCAAAAAAGCCCCACGAGGTGACGCTGGTCCGTGCCGAGATCCCCATCGACACCGTGCACTGGCAGATGATCCCGGGCACCCACCAGGCGGACCTGCGTATCAGCAGCTTTGCCAAGGGGACCACTGTCTCCCTGGCCGGGGCCCTGAGCGCCGCGGTCGACGCCGGCGCGACCGGCGTGGTCCTCGACCTCCGAGACGATCCGGGGGGCCTCCTCGAGGAGGCTATCGGTGTGACCAGCCTGTTCGTGGGGAACGGGGATGTGCTCAAAGAGCGCAACCGTGCCCGCCAGGTGAGATCGGTTCCGGTCAAGCCCGGCCGGCAGGAGTGGACCGGACCCCTGGCGGTGCTGGTCAACGGAGGTACCGCGAGCGCATCGGAGATCGTTGCCGGTGCCCTGCGAGACGACCTGAAGGCGCCCCTGATCGGAGAAAAGACCTTCGGCACAGGCACCGTGCTCCAGCAGTTCCCTCTTCCAGATGGCTCGGCCGTTCTTCTCGCCGTGGGCGAGTGGCTCACCCCAGCGGGTGAGAGCTTCTGGCACAAAGGACTTGAGCCCACGCTCAAGGTTTCGCTGGCGGACGACGTGGTGCCCCTTACCCCCGCCGGCATCCGCGACCTAACCCCGGAGGGATTCCGGAAGAGTCGCGACAGTCAGCTCATCGCGGCCGCGGACTGGCTCGAGCGGCAGAGGAGGCCGGCCGGGGAGCGCAGCGACCGGGCCCGCCATCGTCACCGGCGGAGACGCGCCCACTAGCCGGGATGGTCAGCCCGCGACCCGGCAGGGAGACCCGATGCTGCTGACTTTGCTTGCACCCGAAAGGGAGGACATAGGGCGGCAATCCGTTGCCGCTGACAGGGTGGCGGTATCGGCGCGGCATGCCGACTTTCGCCTTATTCGGTGGTTACCTTTTGTGGCTCTCCTTCGGTGAGGGCGGCCTTGAGGGCGTGCCAGCTCAGGGTGGCGCACTTGACCCGCATGGGGTAGTGGCGCACACCGGCCAGCGCCCCCAGCTCACCGAGATCGGTCGGCTCCGGACTCCCTGTGCCGGTCAGGAGGTGGTGCATGGTCTCAAAGAGGTCCGCCGCCTCCTCCAGGCTACAGCCCTTCACCTGGTCGGTGAGCATGGAGGCCGATGCCATGGAGATGGCGCAGCCACGCCCCTTGAAGCTCGCATCCACCACGCGCCCTTCCTCGATCCGCAGGTAGAGCGTGAGCATATCCCCGCACAGGGGGTTGTGGGCGTCGACCATGTGGCTGGGGTCGTCTATGGTGCGAAAGTTGTGGGGGTGGCGGCTGTGATCCAGGATCAGCTCCTGGTAAAGGTCGGTGAGCTCGTCGCTCATGCAAGCATCTCCCGCGCGAGGTGCAGTCCCTCAACCAGGCGGTCGACCTCCTCGCGCGTGTTGTAAAAGGCGAATGACGCCCGGACGGTGGCGGGGACCCCGTAGAAGTCCATCAGCGGCATGGCGCAGTGGTGCCCTGCGCGCACCGCCACACCCTTGTGGTCGAGCACCGTGCCGATATCGTGGGCGTGCACTCCCTCCATGACGAAGGACACGACGGCGACCTTGTCGGGACTCTCGCCGATGACCCGAAGCCCCGGCACCTCCCGCAGCCGTTCCGCTGCGTATCGAAGCAGATCCTGCTCATGCTCGGCGGCGGCTGCGCGACCGAGGCCCTGCAGATAGTCGATGGCGGCGCCGAGACCCACGGCCCCCGCGATATGAGGTGTGCCTGCCTCGAAGCGCTGGGGCGGGTCGGCAAACTTGGTGCCCTCGAAGCTGACGCGGCGGATCATCTCCCCGCCGCCCTGGTAGGGGGGGAGGGTGCTGAGTCGCTCGGCCTTACCATAGAGGACGCCGATGCCCGTCGGCCCGAACAGCTTGTGACCGGAGAGGCAGTAGAAATCGCAGTCGAGCGCCTGCAGGTCGACCTCCAGGTGAGGCACGGCCTGTGCCCCGTCGACGAGTACCGGGATCCCGCGCTCATGGGCTATGTTCACAAGCGCGCGGATTGGGTTGACCGTCCCCAACACGTTCGAGACATGACTGACCGTCACGAGGCGGGTGCGCGCATTCAGCAGTCCCTCGATGGCTTCGATCTCCAGCTCGCCCCGGGGGCTGATCGGCAGCACGCGCAGCGTGGCCCCGCTGCGGGCCTGTTGCAGCTGCCAAGGGACGATGTTGGCGTGGTGCTCCATGTGCGTGAGCACGACCTCCTCCTCCGCTTGCAGCCCGAGGCCGTTAGCCACCAGGTTGATGGCCTCGGTCGTACCTCGCAGGAACACGATCTCGGCGGCGGAGCGGGCATTCAAGAATTGGGCGACCTTTGCTCGTGCCCCTTCATAGGCGGCGGTCGCACGGGCAGAGAGGAGATGCACCGCCCGATGCACATTGGCGTTGTCCTTCCGGTAGTAGCGCGCGATGGACTCGATGACGGCCTGGGGCTTCTGCGTAGTCGCGGCGTTGTCGAGGTAGGCCAGCGGGGCGTCCCGGACCTCCTGCTGGAGGGCCGGAAAGTCCCTGCGCACGGCACCCGGGTCCCAACGGGAGGTACGTGTTGCCGCAGGGAGGCATTGCGCAGCGCGATCAAGTCCCATGGTGGTCAGCCTCGTTGGTCGGTGTCAGGTTACGTTTGCGCGAAAGCCTCGCGTTGGTCAAGTCCCTGAATCTTCCATGGATTTGAAGGGGCTTCAGCTATCGTCTGCATACCCTACTCGATTCGTACCGCTTCCGCCCGCCGAGTTCCGCCGCCCCTTATCGGCCCCATCCGAAGGGGGCGACCGGTCCCCCGGGCGCCCCTTGAACGCTGCGAGAGAGGTGCCCCCGGCCTCGCGCGTCGGCCCCGACAGGGCGACAGGTGTGCGAGCTCATCCGGTGCCCCGAGATGGAGAACGATAGGGCGTCTCGATGAGAAGAATAAGGAATACCCATTAGCCGCTTACGGTTACCCCCGATACAGTTAGCGCAGGCTCGGCAGAGAACGCCCTGCCATGTGCCCTGTTGACTGTGCTATATCGGAGGAAACCCGAATGAACCTCAAAGGCAGCAAGACGGAAGACAACCTGAAGGTCGCGTTTGCCGGAGAGACCCGCGAGTACACGGACATGTATCCGGGGTTGGCCAAGACCGCCCCGGGCGAGGGCTTCGAGGAGATCGCCGACTGGTTCGAGACCCTGGCGAAGGCGGAGCGCTCCCGCGCCAACCGCTTCCAGAAGGCCCTGGACGCACTCGACG
>JARRNE010000004.1:0-14323 GCA_037385305.1 Chromatiaceae bacterium
CGACCTCCCTGGCCTCGCGGTCCAGGCCGCCTGCCCGCATGACGCGCCCCGCGGCGGCGCCCAGAAGGGCGCAGAGGATGACAAGCGCAAGTGCAGGCACCCAGCCGATGGCACCGGCAACCGGGCCGAGCACGATGACGATGACGATGACGAGGCCGATGACAGCGCCGGCCGCAGCGCCACGGGCAATTGAGCTTAGGGGGGGCCGTAGCGAAGAAGCCCGAACGGGCAGCTCAGCTAGATCGCCGGGGCGCCGGGAGAACAGCCTGATCCGCTTGGCCTCCACCCCTTCCTCCAGCAGCTGATCGACCGCACCCTTGACGTCGTGAATCTGCGGGATGCGGGCGTAGATTCGCCTCATGATCTCGTGGTGACTTCCTGCCTGTTGATCGCTTATGCAAAAACCAGCCCCCCGGAGCCGGCGGTCGCCGCGCGCATCTACCGGCTTGAGCAATGGGGATGCCACCATCTCCGGTAAGATGGGCGGCCCGTTGAGGATTCGGGCGCGAGGTCTGGCCACTCCGCCCATCCGTCCGTGCTGCCCGCCTCCGCCCCGTCACCCGGCGCGGTAGGCGGAGGTGGATTCGGCCACCGTCACCGGAGAACCAATCGTGCCTGGGGCAAATCACCCGAGATCGCGGCAAATGCACCGGAGCCGCCCAACCGACGGTGCGCGACGGCCACTCATTCCGCGCTAACCCGACTGAGCTTACCCGCTATCGGCCAGAGCTGAGACACGCCTCGACTTGGCTGGCTGCGCGCTCCGCATCCTTGAGAATGTCCGTCTCCGAGAGCCGCAACACTCGCCGGCCAAGATTGGCCAGCGAGGCGTTGTTACGGGGGTCTCGCTCCCTGTTGCAAAGCTGAAATGGGTCCTGCCAAAGCTCATGCTGCTGGCCGTCTGTCGACCCGTACTAGCTGGAAGCGGTGCTCGTCCGTTGGGCGGTTCCGGGCTGGGCCATCAGGGTCCAGGACGGCTGGTTCTCGGCTAGCTTGAGGAGAAGATTCCAGTACCGCGGCCGCCACCCCAACAGTGGAGGTTCGCTCCCGCGGTCGGTGAAATACAGGTAACGCGATCCCTCCGGCACCGACGGAAGAAGATCGGCCCATTTGGCCACACACCTGGACCTCAGGCGCATCGTCGTCTTCCAGGTCCCATAAGGCCTCCCCCGGCTTCAGACGGGCGATCCGCAATCGGCAGCGGGGATACTCCTTGACAGCGGCAGCGGACTTCAGCGACGGTTCTGATTGCCAGGGAGCGCGGTCACCGTCATTCGCCTGCGGGCATTGGACGGCGCCGGGGATACGCGCATTGGGCAAGCCAAAAGGGCAGATTCATGACCGAACCCATCCCCGCCTTTGCCGGAATCGTCCTTCACCTGGCCCTGCAAGCGGCGGTTATGGTTCGCGTGCTGCTGCGTCCGCACCGGGATCCCGCCGCGCGCATCGCCTGGGTCGTGGTCATTGCCGCGTTGCCCGTGCTGGGCATCCTCGCCTATGTGCTCTTCGGCGAGGTCAATCTCGGCCGGGCCCGGGTCGAGCGCACGCGGGCCGTGCTGGCGCGGATGCCAGCGATGCTGGACGCGCGGGGCAGCGATGCACCGGAGCTGAAGCCCGGCGTGCCCGAACGCCACCAGCACCTGTTCCGGGTGGGGCGCTCCATCAGCGGTTTCGAGCCCATCGGCGGCAACCGCGGGCGGCTGCTGGCGGATTCGGATGCGACCATCGATGCGATGGTCGCGGACATCGAGGCAGCCACCGACCACGTGCATCTCCTGTTCTACATCTGGCTCCCGGACAGCAACGGCCGCCGCGTCGCCGACGCGCTGATCCGTGCCGCAGGGCGCGGCGTCGCCTGCCGAGCCATGGCAGACGATCTTGGCTCTCGGCTGATGATCCGTTCTGAGAACTGGCAGCGCATGCGCTCGGCCGGCGTGCAGGTGGCCCGGGCACTGCCCATCGGCAACCCGCTGCTGCGTGTATTGCGTGGTCGCATCGACCTGCGAAATCATCGCAAGATTGTCGTTATCGACGACTGGGTCACCTACTGCGGCAGTCAGAACTGCGCGGATCCGGCCTTCGCCATCAAGGCCAGGTACGCCCCCTGGGTGGATGCGATGATGCGCTTCGAGGGCCCCATCGCCCGCCAGAACCAGCACCTCTTCGCCGGCGATTGGATGGCGCATGTGGACGATGAGATCGACGAGCTGCTGCTGCGGCCACTGCCGGCGACAGAGCGGGGATTGCCGGCCCAGGCGATCGGCACCGGACCGACTGTGCGCTGGTCGGCCATGCCCGAGATGTTCGAGACGCTGATCTACGGCGCTCGCCGTGAGCTGGTCGTCACCACGCCCTATTACGTGCCCGACGACTCGCTGCAGGCCGCGCTCTGTGCCAACGCGCGACGCGGCGTCGACACCACGGTCGTCTTCCCGGCCCGAAACGACAGCTGGATCGTTGCCGCCGCCAGTCGCAGCTACTATGAAGACCTGCTGGCCGCCGGTGTAAACATCTTCGAATACGTCGGCGGACTGCTGCACACCAAGTCATTGACCCTGGACGGGGAGGTCGCGTTGATCGGCTCCGCGAACATGGACCGGCGCAGCTTCGAGCTGAACTACGAGAACAACATCCTGCTCTATGACCCGGAGCTGACGGCCGACATGCGCCGACGGCAGCAAACCTACATCGAGAGCTCCCGGCCCGTCATCGAGACAGACGTGGCCGCCTGGAGCTGGCGGCGCAGGCTCTGGAACAACACCGTTGCCGTGCTCGGACCCGTACTGTGAACACGAGAAAGGGAACCTCAGGCTCCAGGACAATCCACCAGCGACCCGGCCCGCCGCGACGGCCAAGGTTGGCGACGTCGGCTGCGGTGAGCACGCCGGCGAGGGCCACGAACGGCCCACCTTCGCCTGTTTCTCGCTAACGGCCATGGCGTCCGCGCCACTCCGGAGAATGTAAGTCGCTGCCACCATGAGCGTTTCCCTCACCCCCGCCCTCTCCCAAGGGGCGAGGGACATTCTCGAGTGCGCTGCGCGCGACTTTCACGGCGCTCGCTTCCCACAGCCACCCCCGGGCGGCACAATGAAATAATGCACGGCCACTCCCACGACGCTCATCATCACGGCGCTGACGCGCCAGACTCCCGGCGCATCCTCATCCTCACCGTCGCTCTGACATTCGGGTATGCCCTCGTCGAGGGGATTGGCGGTTGGTGGGCAAGCTCGCTGGCGCTCATGAGCGATGCGGGACACATGGTAACTGACAGCATCGCCCTGACCCTGGCGGCAATGGCCGCCATCCTCGCCCGGCGGCCACCCTCCAAGCGGCACTCCTACGGGTTGGGCCGGCTGGAGACCCTGGCCGCACTCTTCAACTCCTTGTTCATGGTAGTGATTGTGGCAGCCATCACCGCGGAGGCGATGCAGCGGCTTCTGCATCCTCCGGAGGTGCGCGGGTCACTGGTGATTTGGATCGCCCTCGTCGGCCTCGGGGTGAACCTGGGCGCGGCCTCTCTCCTGATGAAGGGCCGAGCCAACATAAATGTGCGCGCCGCCCTCCTGCATGTCGTCGGGGATCTGCTCGGATCCGTTGCTGCCCTCGCCTCCGGTATCGTCATCCTGCTCACGGGCTGGACGCCGATCGACCCATTGCTATCCTTCTTCATCGTCCTGCTCATCCTCCTTTCCAGCCTACGGCTCCTACGGGAGGTATTGCACGCCCTGTTGGAGGGGGTCCCCCTCCATCTGGACCTCGAGGAGGTCGGCCGGCAGATGGCGGGTGTGAGCGGTGTCCTCTCGGTGCATGACCTTCATATCTGGTCGCTCTCCGCCGAGAGTACCGCCCTTTCGGCCCACATAGTCATGCGCCGCATCGACGAGTGGGAGCCATTGCTGGCCCGCCTGCGACGGCTCTTGGCGGAGCAATACGGCATCGACCACGTGACCCTCCAGCCAGAACCCAGGGAGACCATCCTTCCTTTTCCCTGCTCGCCCGAGACCCTTGCACCTCGTTTGCGGCGGGAAGTTGGCCGGTAGCTCGTGCGGAGCCCACTCTGTTTCCAAGGCGGGCGTGTGGCGCCGGTGCCGGCCCGTGGTTGCCCCAAGGAACAGGGCGGCGCCGAATCAGTGCCTCGAGACCCTGAGATTGTCCCTGACGCCGCGCACCCCGAAGAGGGACTCCGCGGTGCGTTTGGCGAGCTGCCTCTGACTCCTATCCCCACAGCCGCCAGAGCGCTGTCCATCGGAGCGAGTGATTGCGGGCTTCGCCCGCTCCAACGAAGGGGTCGAACACACGCGGTGGAGCGGACGTCCCCAAATGCAGCCACGCAACCTGCCTAGCACTTCCGAGAGGTATCAGTGTGGACAAGTGGATCGTTCTCTGCCTCCTCCTGGGGACGGCCTCCGTTATCGCGGCCATAGTGGCCGGCCTGTTTTCCCTGTCTGGGATCGCAGGCCTGGCCACAGACGTCGCGTGGATCTTCTTTGGAATCGGCGTGGCCCTGGCCTTGATCGTCTTCTTTCGGGGAAGTGGAACGCCGAAAGCCTGAGGGCCCACCGGCCGGGTGCTACGCACCGTTGGCTTCGTCCGTCTGCGCGAAAACCGGCGGCTGTTGGACACCAATGCGCCCTGCCACCCGGACCATCAGGCGCAAGGCACCCCTCGCCACAATCCCCCTTTCGGGTGCGCATTGCCCCCGAAGGCATTGAGCTCATCGTCTAGGCTGGGCTACGCCGCGACGGAGGCAGCGCGTCAGAGACGACGTGAAAAGTCCCCGACCGCAACCCCGGTGTTACCCCATGACCCTCACGAGATCTCCTGTCGCCATGAGATCCCGGAGTGTGCGAATGCGTGTCACCTGGCCGGGGTCGGCTTCCACTTCTTCAGTGGCGTCGACAAACCGCAGAATCGCCGCATGGTCCCGGAGCTGGACGGAGTAGCCCTCAGACCATGGCAGCAGCGATTGAACCTTCGCCCGCCGCTCGTCCGCGTCGTCTCCGGTGAAGAAGAGCACAAGGTAAGGCTTATTACAGCCCGTAAAGTGGCGACACCTGAGGCGCGGGTCCGTCAGGTCGACCACGCCCGCTGGAAGCCCCCCGATGGCGTTCACCTCCACATGAGGGCACATTACCATCACGAACGAGCGAGGAAGCAGCGACCCATGCTCGCGCCGCCACCGCTTGATCACCGCCGCCACAAAGCCCGGAATCTTTGCCGCGCTCCAGCTGGCGACAAAGTCGGGAACCCCCTCGACGTTTACGTGACTCACCAACTTTCCCTCGACCTCCGCTGCTTGGCGCCGGGACCAGATCAACCTTCCCTTGTTCGTCTGGCCAGGTGCACCGCAGCTTAGAACGGGTTGGCACTCGGCTCGCGCGTGAAGTCCATGTACCCGACGCTGATCCCCTGCCTCCAGCCGGCTCCAAACCGGATGGGCGCGATGATCACCTTTCCGGACTGCAGGTAGTTGACCCCAACGCCGCCGACAAAGTAAAGGCTACCCTCGACGCCGGGATAACGTTGAAAGAGCTCTTCGGACTCTGCCAGATGATAGACGAGGATGAAGACCTTGGAGGCGGCCGCACCGAAGTCGAAACCGATCGACGGGCCTTGCCAATACACCTTGCGCTCGAACCCGGTCTTCATCCGCAAGGTACCGCGTCCGTAGCGCAGCCCCACGACGATAGCCCCGCCCGCCTCCTCCCCGGCGATATAGGCATTCGGCTCTCCTTTCTCGGCAAATACCTTCTGGACGACCTTGCCGAGGCCCTCGGCCCCCTGACCGAAGAATTTTTCGACCGCGGACAATATCTCCTTCTGACTGTAACTCTGCTGGTGGCTGGTTGTCTGCTTCTGGGGGCTGGTGGTCTGCTCCTCCCCTGCCCATGCCGCCGGTGCGGTCAGTAGGACGGCGAGCATGAAAGCGACAGCGACGTTGCGCATAGATCAGGTCCCTCTCCGGATTTGCGATTCCAGCCCCGGCCCGCTGACTGGAGCGAGCGGTCAGTGTTCTTGGAAGGTTCAGGCTGACAGTGGCATGGCCAGCTCAGCAGCACCGGCCCGGATTGTACGGCCCCGCGGACCCGCAACGCCAATGCCGGGCGAGCGCCCGCGCGACACGCAAGGTAGCTCGACCATAACGCACCGCCGATGGCATGGCGCTTGAAGCGATCTTGGGACGGACACTCACTGATGGAGGTATCCCCATGTCGAAACGGGACGAATACATTCAGAAAGCCAAGTCGGAGCTCGCTGCGATGAGTGCGAAGCTGGATCAGCTCGAATCCGAGGCGCAGGGCAAGTCAGAACAGGCACGTGCAAGCGCCAAGCGTTGGGCGGATGACCTGCGCGCAAAGGGTGACGAGACTGCCAAGCAGCTCGAAGCGCTTCGTGCCAGCGGGGAGTCTGCGTTCGACCAGATGAAGACCGGGGTGCAGTCGGCAATGCACGAGCTGGGCGAGGCCTTTGAGCGGGCGCGCAACGAGCTCAAGCGCTAACGGTCATGGCAGGCCGATGGGGCAATGCCCCGGTGGTTTCTCAATCGGCCCAGGAGTCCGATACCGGCGCAAGGATGCGCAAGGCAACCAGCAGGGCGCCAAATCCTGCGAGGAAGAATCCTGTGCCAAGCTCGAGCGAGACCCAGGAGAAGACGACGCCTACGGCCATGCACAACGCCGTCAGAAAGAGCACCGGTCGCCCGGAGGTCCAGAGCATCCGCATGCGCTGGGAAATGGTCGCGGCGAATTGCCGCAAGGACTGCCTGCGGATGCCACTGTCTTGCCGCACAAGCAGCATGACAAGACGGCAGAACCAGCCAAGCCCTCTACTGCGTCCGTCGGAAGAACTCACAGCAAGGCCCTTCTCATTGTTCACAGTCGTTGTCCGCCAGTATGCAGACATCGAAACGACATTCCAATGCGGGTTTATGCGCTGAATAGCTAAGGGAAACTACCGAGAAGAACGCTGGTGAACTCGGCGGCCGGCCGAGCGCGAGTGTGTATAGAATCGGGCTATTGCAGGGAGAGCACACATGGCGGTCAATAAGGAGGTTCGACATGCCGTTTTGTTCGGACGCTGTCCGAGCGTATGCCGAGAAATCAAAGCGTCGCGAAGGGACCGGCGTAGAAGGACCGGACCGCACAGCGCGTCCGAGACAGGACGCATGGCTTCCGCGGACGAGGGAGTTGGACTGAAGCGCAGGACATCCACATGAGCAGTGAAAAGGACCTCGATCGATTGTGTCACCTTTACGGGATTCCCGATGAATACGTCGACATCCGGGGGGAAAGACACCGGGTCACGGACAGGACGCGGCGGGCCTTCCTCGCTGCGATGGGCGTGGAGGCCCGTGATCCGGCTGCGACCAGCCTGAGCCTGACAGCGGCGGAGGACCGGCCCTGGCGCGAGGCGCTGCCACCGGTGATCGTCGTGGCGGAGAGAGCAGAGCACGTGCGGTTTCCTCTGGTAATGCGCGAGGATGGGGGCAGTCCCGCGCTGCGTTGGGCCATCATCGCCGAAGGTGGCGAGCGCCGAGAAGGTCAGTGTCGTCTCTCGGACCTCCCCGCACAGGAGCGACGGCAGGTCGACGGCGTGACCTACTTGCGGTATGAGATGGTTCTACCGAACCCCGCTGTCGCCGGATACCACCGCCTCGAGATCCCCGAGCTCCCCGCCGCCGAAGGCCCTCCGGCCGTCGCGTCCCTGATCGTCACCCCCCGTTGCTGCTACCTGCCGGATGCCCTTCAGGCAGACGCCCGGTCCTGGGGGGTCATCACCCAGCTGCATGCGGTCCGCTCCCGCCGCAATTGGGGCATCGGCGATTTCACGGACCTCACCCGCCTCATCGAGCGTGCGGCGGAGGCTGGCGCCGGCACCCTCGGCCTCACGCCGCTGCACAGCCTGTTCCCAGACGAGCCCCAGCGCTGCGATCCCTACGCCCCCTCCAGTCGACTCTTCCTGAACCTGCTGCATCTGGATGTCGCAGCGATCCCAGAGTACGGAGAGTGCGAGGAGGCGCGGCGCCTCGTCGAAGGGGAGATGTTCCAGGCCCGCCTGCGGGCCCTGCGCGCAGCCGAGCTGGTGGACTATCCGGCGGTGGCACAGACCAAGGGGGACGTCTTGGAGCGACTGTACCGCCATTTTCGAAGCGAGCACCTCCGCAAAGGGACCGAGCGCGGCCGGGCATTCCGGTCCTTTCAGGCGTGGCAGGGCGAGTCACTGCGGCGGTTCTGCCTCTTCCATGCCCTGCGGGAGCATCTGGTCGGCGAAGGCGGTCGTCCCATCCCCTCGACCGACTGGCCGAGCGAATTCCGGGATCCCGAATCTCCCTCGGTCGCCCGGTTCGCCGCAGACCACGAGGAGCGGATCGATTTCTTCGGCTATTTCCAGTGGCAGGGCAGCCAACAGCTCCAAGGGGTCGGCAAGCGGTCCTGGGAGCTGGGACTGACCGTGGGCCTCTACCAGGACCTCGCAGCCGGGGTGACACCGGACGGGGCGGACGCCTGGGCCGACGGCGCGGTCTACGCCCGCAACGTCCAGGTCGGCGCCCCGCCGGACGACTTCAGTCCGACCGGCCAGTCCTGGGGGCTGTTGCCTTTGAACCCGGTCCGCCTGCGCGAGGCCGCCTATGCCCCGTTCATCGCCTGCCTGCGCCAGAACATGCGGAACGCGGGTGCCCTTCGTATCGACCACGTCATAGGTCTGCAGCGTCTCTACTGGATACCCGAGGGGATGGACGCCTCGGAGGGAGGCTATGTCGCCTACCCCTTGGAGGAGATGCTCGGCATCCTGGCCCTGGAGAGCCAGCGTAACCGATGCCTTGTGGTCGGCGAAGACCTGGGCACGGTCCCGCCCGGGTTGCGGGACGCACTCGAGGGCCGCGGCATTCTCTGCTCCCGGGTGCTTTACTTCGAGCGGGAGGAGAGTGGGGGTTTCGCCCCTCCCGCCAGCTACGAGCCCCTGGCCGTCGCGTCCATCGGCACCCATGATCTGCCACCCCTCGAGGCCTTCTGGGAGGGGACGGACCTGGAGACCCGCCGGACTCTCGGACTCTACGCGAATGAGGCGCAATACCAGGAGGCGGTGATAAGACGGGCCACCGACCGCAGCCATTTGCTGCTCGCCCTCCAGCGTGAGGGTCTACTGCCGGGGGATACAGGCGCCGATCCGGTCGCCCTCGCGGAGCTGCCCCCGGCGCTGGTCCGCGCGGTCCACCTGTACCTGGCCCGCAGCCCCTCCCAGCTCATGCTCGTGCAGCTCGAGGACGCCTTCGGTCAGAGCGAGCAGGTCAATCTCCCGGGCAGCCGGGATGCCTACCCGAATTGGCAGCGGCGCCTACCCCTGGATCTGGAGGAGTGGGGAGACCAGGCGCCGCTCGGCGAGCTCCTGGCCGCCGTTTGCCAGGAGCGCGGACCGGCCGTGCATGCGCCGCCGGTCCCGCCCTCCGGGGATGAATCCTTTGCCCCCGCGCGGGCCGAGATTCCCCGGGCAACCTACCGGCTGCAGCTGCACGCGGGCTTCACCTTCGCGGACGCGGCCGCCGTCGTCCCCTATCTGTCCCGCCTGGGGATCAGCCACTGTTATCTCTCCCCGTATCTCAAGGCCCGCCCGGGAAGCACCCACGGCTACGACGTGGTCGCCCACGACCAGCTGAATCCGGAGCTCGGAACGTGGGAGGATTTCGAGGACTTGTGCGAGACCCTCGCGGCCCACGGAATGGGGCAGATGATGGACCTGGTCCCCAATCATGTGGGTGTGATGGGGCGGGAGAACGAGAAGTGGCTCGACGTGTTGGAGAACGGCCCCGCCTCCCGCTTCAGTGCCTTCTTCGATATCGACTGGTCGCCCCTCAAGCGGGAGCTGCAAGGCAAGGTCCTGCTGCCGGTGCTCGGCGACCACTACGGGAACCTGCTCGATCGGGGTGAGCTAAGACTCGCCTACGACAACGGGTCCTTCTTTGTCGCCTACTACGAGCACCAATTCCCGGTGGATCCGCGGGAGTACCCCCGCATTCTGGGCCCGGGCCTGGCGCGACTCGAGGAACGGATCGCCGACACCCCCCTGGTTGCCCGCTTCGAAAGCCTGGTGAGCGCGTTCGGGAATCTGCCGCCGGGCAGCGAGACCTCAGACAAGGCTGTCACCGAGCGGCGGCGCGACAAGGAGCTCCACAAGCAGCGCCTCGAGGCCCTGCGCGTGGAGAGTCCGGACCTCGACTGGTACGTCCACGAGTGCCTGCGGGAGTACAACGGCAAAGACCAAGTCCCGGCGGACACCGGCCGGCTGCACGACCTGCTCGAGGCCCAGGCCTATCGTCTCGCCTACTGGCGGGTAGCGGCCGACGAGATCAACTTTCGGCGTTTCTTCGACATCAACGACCTCGCCGCACTCCGGATGGAGGATCCGGAGGCCTTCGACGCGGTGCACCGCCTCCCCTTCGAGCTGGTCGGTGCGGGCAAGGTGCAGGGTCTTCGGATCGACCACCCCGACGGGCTCTATAACCCGGCCGAGTACTTCTACCGAATCCAGGCCCACGTAACAGCCGGTAACGGCGCGGCGGACGAGCCCCCAGTGCGGCGGCCGCTGTACCTGGTGGCGGAGAAGATCCTCGTGGGCGACGAGCAGCTGCCCCGCCAATGGCCGGTGCACGGCACCACCGGATACGACTTTGCGGCCCTCGCGGACGGCCTTCTGGTGGACAGCGGGAACGCGGAGGCCATGACGGAGGTTTACGAGTCCTTCGCGCCCGGCATTCCTCCCCTGGCCGAGCAGGTCTACCGGTCCAAGAAACAGGTGATGCGCAACCTCCTCTCGAGCGAGCTCCATGTGCTCGCCACAGAGCTCTCACGCATCGCCGAGACCGACCCGCACACCCGTGATTACACCCTGGAGGGGCTGCGCAATGCCTTGACCGAGATCGTGGCCTGCTTCCCTGTCTACCGCAGCTATGCCGACCCGGAAGGGGTCTCGTCGCGCGATCAGGCCAACATCAACAGGGCTGTTGCAGAGGCCAAGCGGCGCAGCAACGCGGTGGACCTGACCGTGTTCGACTTCGTGCGCGAGGTGCTCATCGAGCGGGCGAGCCAAGGCAAGAGCCAGGCCTATCGGGACCGGGTCCTGCGCTTCGCCATGAAGTTCCAGCAATACACCAGCCCGGTGATGGCGAAAGGCCTGGAGGACACCGCCTATTACCGGTATCACCGTCTGGTGTCCCTCAACGAGGTGGGTGGCGCACCCGAGCGCTTCGGCCTCTCCATCGATGCCTTTCACCGGGCGAACCAACGCCGCGCCCTGGCCTGGCCCCATACCCTGCTGGCCACCTCCACCCACGACAGCAAACGCTCGGAAGACGTGCGCGCCCGGCTGCACGCCCTCTCCGAGCTGCCAGAGGAGTGGCAGGCGCGGGTCCAGCGCTGGACCGTCATCAACCGCCGGTTCAAGCGCGACCTCGACGGCCGGATTCTGCCGGACCCGAACACGGAGTACCTGCTCTACCAGACCCTGCTGGGGGCCTGGCCCCTGGAAGACGCGGAGGGCGAAACCCTGGGCCGTTTTCCGGAGCGCATCCGGGCCTATATGGCAAAGGCCATCAAAGAGGCGAAGGTACATACCTCCTGGATCAACCCAAATGAGGAGTATGAGGCCGCCGTTGCCTGGTTCGTAGACGCCCTGCTCGACCCCGCCCGCAACGGCTACTTCATGGCGGATTTTCTCCCGTTCCAGCGTCGTGTCGCCCGCGTCGGGTTGTTCAACAGCCTGTCCCTCACGCTCCTGCGATTCACCGTGCCCGGAGTCCCGGACACCTACCAGGGCACAGAGCTCTGGGACCTCAGCCTGGTGGACCCCGATAATCGCCGACCGGTGGACTTCGCCCTTCGCGCATCCCTCCTGGAGGACCTCGAGCGGCGATTCAGCCTGGGCGAGGGACTTGGAGAACGGGTGGGCGAGCTGCTGGAGACCTTGCCCGACGGACGTGCCAAGCTCTATCTGATCTGGCGCTGCCTCGGCCTGCGCCGGGAGCACCCCGACCTGTTCAAGGCCGGGGAGTACCTGCCGCTCGCGGTACGGGGGGAGGGAGAGCAGCGGCTCTGCGCCTTCGCCCGCCGCACGGAGAGGCAGACTCTCATCGCCGTCGCCCCGCGTCTGCTCGCGGACCTCTGCGAGGATGGGTCCCCCTTCGATGCCCCTCTGTGGCAGGACACGATGATCGAGGTGCCGGTCCCGGAGCTTCGCAACCTGCTCACGGGGGAGCGCCTGACCGCCCCCGCCGAATCCGGAGGCTACCTGCTCTCCGCCACGGCGGTGCTGCAGCGCTTCCCGACGGGTCTGCTCCTGGCAGAAGGCCCTACCCGTGCCTAAGGACCCAGCCGCAGGCATCCTCCAGCTGATCGCGGGCAGGTCCCCCGCCTGTTTCCTCGACTACGACGGCACCTTGACCCCGATCGCAGCGCGTCCGGAGGACGCCAGACTCACGGTCGAGATGCGGGCAACGTTGGCGCGCGCCGCGCGCCACTTCCCTCTGGCCGTCATCAGCGGGCGGGACCTGGAGGATCTGCGCCGCCTCGTCGGCCTTCCCCATCTGATCTACGCCGGAAGCCACGGTTTCGAGATCGCCGGACCCGGGCTATGCTTCGAGGCGCCGGGTGGCACGGATGCCCTCCGCCCGCTCGCGGAGGCATCGGATGAGCTCGCCGGGCAGGTCGAGGGGGTACCTGGAGCGCAAGCGGTTCGCCGTTGCCGTGCATCTCCGGCAGGCTCCTGCGGAAGCTCTTGCAGGGGTGGAAGCGGCTGTCGATCAGGTCCTTACCCGCCACCCGCAGCTGCGCAAGACCGGGGGCAAGCAGGTCTTTGAGCTTCGGCCCGCCATTGACTGGGACAAGGGCCGTGCGGTCCACTGGCTCATCGGGCGGCTCGGGCTCGACCGGTCGGATGTGGTCCCCGTCTATGTCGGAGACGACGACACCGACGAGGACGCCTTTCGCACGCTGCGCGGGCAAGGTCTCGGCATCCTGGTCGCGGAGACGCTCCGCCCCACCCTGGCCACCGCCCGGCTGATCAATCCCGACCAGCTCCGCCGGCTGCTTTGGCTGCTAAGCGACCAAGCGGAAGGCGGGACATTGCCTAGCTAGCGGATGCCGAGCCCCTTCGCCCGGCCGCGCTGGCGCTGCTGGCGGCGATGCTTGGTGCACGTTATCAGTCCGCGGATCTGCCGCCCTCGCTGAGGCGACGGCGGGAGCCACAGTCGCCCAGGCTCGTCGCGGATACCTTGACTCGCCGACGGAGTCGGTCTGGCACCTGAAGACGGTCCAACAGGTCCGCGACCACGTCGAGCAGAGCATCGGGAGCAATCATTGGGATCTCGACGGCACCACGGACAAGCGAGGCCGCCCGTACACCCTGATCTGTACCCAGAACCAGGCGAGCTATGAGCCGCGGGTCCGCCAGCGCGAGAAGGACCTCGGCGATCCCCGGCGACTGCTAAGGACCGGAGCGACCTTTGCGCTTGAGAGGTGGGAGTGACTCCGGTGAAGCCGGCGAATCCGGATGGCTGGGACCGCCGGCGTCCCGCCGGCTTCTTGCCGGAAAGGCCGGCCGGAGACAGTTCCGCGCAGTTCCGCGGACAGTATACTTAATTCCGCCACCGGAGCAGGATACCCGCGGAAACAAGGCTAACGAATATTCCATCCGGGCTTGGAGCTCCCACAGCGGCATGTCAAGACGTCCTAGGCTGGTTGCGCCGGGATTGCCCCACCATGTGACGCAGCGGGGCAATCGACGCCAGCGGACGTGCTTCACGGATCAGGACTATACGGAGTGCCGGGGCTTACTCGCCGCCTCCTGCCGCCGTTGCGGGACGCAGGTGCTTGCCTATTGCCTCAGGCGGTTAGCGTCGTGGCTCAGCTGAAAACTAAGCCAGGGGTCGGGTGCGGGGGCGGCGGGACCCTCGGCGCCAGGGAGGGCACCGTGGAGCCTGCAAGGATCGCATTTACGGCGTTTCTTGGCGACCCGTACCCGACCCCTGGCCCGCAGCTGAGGTATAGCGCTAATCGCCTTGCCTCATGCCCAACCATGTGCACCTCATCATGGTTCCCTCGGACGAGCTTGGGTTAAGGGACGCGCTGGGAGAGGCCCATCGCCGATAGACTCGTATGATCAATTCTCGCGAGGGCTGGAAACGGCATCTCTGGTAGGAGCGTTTTCCACTCCTTCGTGATGGATGAGCGACACCTGCTCGCCGCCGTAAGGTAGGTAGAGCGCAACCCCGTGCGAGCGCGTCTCTGCGCCAGGGCGCAAGATTGGCCATGGTCGAGCGCGGCGGCCCACC
>JARRNE010000005.1:0-14100 GCA_037385305.1 Chromatiaceae bacterium
TGCGGAACAGGTCACGATAAGCGGCGCGCCGCGCGTCCTCCTCGGCGCCGAGGGCCAAGCACAGGGGCTGCGCGGTGAGCAGTGGGTCTGGTTTGACCGAGTGCATTGGCGCGGTAGCTCGACCAGTGGCAGTCGGTGGGATCTGCGACCCTGCCTGCACGTACGGGGTTGAGCTCGATGTAGCGCTGGCAGAACAGGAGGTAGGTTTCAGCCTGCACCAGCGATGACTTGTAGCGACCGTCCCACAGGGTGCCGGTGCGGCCGTACGTACGGTTGATAAACTGCACGTAGCGTCGACCAACGGCGATGAGCACTTGCGGGACGCTCACAGCACGCTCGGGTGTCAGCAGCAGGTGCACGGCTAGTCATGAGTACATAGGCATGAAGTCGGCAGCGCTCGCGCTCGAGTGCATCGCGCAGCCAGTCGAGGTAGGCAGAGCGGTCCTGGTCGTCGAAAAAGCAAGCTGCCCGATTGTGCCCGCGTTGTACGATGTGCAACGGCAACCCGTCGATGTGCACATGCGTGCGCCTCGGCATGGGCAGAGTGTATTAGAAATTGAGCCTGGCCGCTTTTTCCCTGTACCCGGCGCCGATACCGTTGCAGCAAAGCGGTGACGGCCAACGCGGCAATTCACCAGATGTGGGAAAAAAGCCTCGCAGGCCGGAAATCTCGAACGTTTGAGACAGCTCAGATGTCCGCTACGGGTCGGCAGCCACCTCCGATTTCGTATATGAGACGCAAGCCATTGTCGTCGCACCCGGCTGCGACGCCTTGCTCATAGCTGGCAGTAAGTCGCGGAGCTGGCAGATCCTCTTGCCTGCGTGCCCTGGTAGAGGGTGAATGAAAAGACAGGCAGATGGGGCCGAGCAAAAGCGGCGCCCCTGCCGCCATGGGGTAACGATACCAGGTGTGGCGGGACCAGGTGTGGCGGGGCCTCGCGGTCTTTCACCGGCCGCCATCGGGTCGAGAGTTGCACTCCTACGGGACACCGGGATCTCGCGCCCGAGCCGTTCTCTCCAGCGTTCAGGCCCCAACGAATGCGTCCGGCTCCGCCTGCGGCTCTTGTGCCTTCAGGCTATGGTCTGTCGTCCAAATGTGAACGGCAAGGTGCGGGTGGCGGGACGCGAGGGAGTTGGCCTGCTTGGTTACGGCGAGGTCGGAGAGACCGAGCCCCTGCGCGGCCTAGTCCCTTTCGAAGTCCTCGATCCACTCAAGGAGGCCGCTCAGCTCCAAGAGAACGCTCTGTTCGGCCACCGGAGCTATGATCCAGGGGATACCCTCTTGCGCGGATTTACTGATGTCGTCGGAGAGCTTCTTTGCCAAGGAGATGCGCCGTCCGCCGTCGGCCACGTGGGCGATGTGGTTGGCGAGCTCGAAGATTACCGGGAAGGGTACGTAGAGACGGGCGTCTGCTTTGATGGCTGCGCGAAGCCGTGGTTTGATGGCGCGGTAACATGCCACGTCCGAGTGTCTAGGTACCCGGTAGATCTCGAGCAGATAGCTGGTGTCTAGGACATATGCCCGGATCACTTGCCGAGACTTTCCAGCCATTCCAATGCCTTGTGTCTCTGGGATTCGGAGTAACGGGGAGCCAAGTGGCGTTCTACGATGTCTCTCGTGACCAGGTCGCCCAACTGGCCCTGCTCCAGAAGGACGTCGGCCCGTGGTATCTCAAGCAGAGGCATCAGGCAGGAAGCGGCTTGCTCCCGGTCCCAGAAGCAGAGAACGACGCCCTTCAGCTGTTCCGCGCTCAGGGCGTTCAGCGTCGCCGGGTTGTGAGTGGTCGCCAGGACGTTCAGTCGGCGGCGCTTCGCGCTGTCCCACAACGCGTCAGCCAGGACACCGACCCGAGACGGATGAAGGCCGTTGTCGAATTCCTCAATGATGATGCGGGATCGCAGGTCCACGGTTTCCAGGGCGGTGAGGATTGCGAGGCTGCGCAAGGTGCCGTCCGACATCACCCGTGCATCGAGCGGTGGTCCGTCGGGGCTCTGCTTAAAGGCAAGAAGGACGTCCTGCTGACGAGTCGTGATGAAATCGAAATCCAGGAAGGGCTCTTCGGGGAGCTGCCGAATACGCCCGAGGATGCCTTGCAGGGTCTCCCGGCATGTCTCGTCGCCTTGCTGCAATGCATAGAGCACAGAGGACAGGTTGCTGCCGTCGCGCAGAAGGACCCTTTGGCCCACCCGTTCGTAGGCGCGCATGGCGCGTGGAACAGGGTCAAATACAAATGAGGCGTGCAGATATCGATTCAGTGTATCGATGGCATCGCAAGCATCACGGTGGCGTTCCCGAACGAGCGCCCTGCGAGTGCGGAGATCCGAAGTGAAATAACCGTAACGAGAGATTACGGTGCGATCCGCAGGCAGATCTGTGTGGGGTTTGTTGCCGCCCTGGGCAAAATTGTCGTATTGAGCCGTCAAGATATCCGGCTCCGCCGACGACTTAGTCCGAGCATCAAACAGCGTGCGTCTCCCGATATTCAGCGACTCGGTGATGATGCGGGGATGTGGTTCGACCTCGATCTCGATGCCGTAGGCGACTACCTGCTGGACTCCCTGAAATAATATGCTTGCGTCGTCGAAGCCGAGCCAAAAGTGACTTCCATTTACCCGCGGGCAGCCGGGAAGCCCCCCGCGTAGCTCGAACGTATCGGGTCCGCCGCGGCCGACATCCGTGATCTCGTAGAGTGGGCGCCCATGCGCCAGATTGGCCAGCAACTCGATCGCCTCGATGGCGTTGGTCTTGCCCGACGCATTCTTGCCGACCAGGAGGGTAACCGGCTGAAACAGGTTAAGCCCCGCCTCTCGAAAGCCTTTGAAATCGCGGAATAGGTGCACAAGAGTCTCGCGGGCGTTGAAGACAGCGTCGACGCGGGAGTACTTCGCCAAAGCATATCAGCCGGTTGAGCGAAACGGAAAACGTCGAGGCGATGCGCCGAAATCACAGCCCGCATCCAGGGCCGCGCCAGTGCACGAGGTGCGCAAAGATCGAGCTGGAGCAATCTGGCCAACCGTTCCCGGCAACGGATGAGACGCGGAACCCGGAGGATGATCAGGTGCGGCCACGTTCCCCGCCGACTATGGAAGGCGGCGAGTCGTGCGGTGGGCGGGGTCGTCGTGGGGCTGAGTGAAGCGCACCCCCTCGTTCCATTGGTCGCATTGAAATGCCGCTTGAACGCCTGTCCTGTTGGTTAGATAGTGTGATGGCCGTTCAGTCGAAGCGCCTCTACCATGAGTGATATCTCCCTCCCCAAGGCCGAAAAGCCCCACCGGCGCGCGCCGCGCGTCAAGGGCAGGCGTACAAAGCGGCACCACACCGGCGCCGGAACGCCGGCATTGCCAAGGGTCACCCACGTCCCGACACCGGGCTCCGCCGCCGGGATCGAGTATCACGAGCTGATCCAAACCACTGGGGTGGCCGCCGCCCGTGTCGTCTGCACGGACTACTGCGCGGAGCAGATGCAGGTGCAGGAGGTGACCGACATCGCCGCTTTCCTCGCGGTGCACCGCCCGGCCTGGTCCCACGTGCGCTGGATCCATGTCGAAGGGTTGCAGGACCGTGGCACCATCCGCGCCCTCGCGGAAAAGTATCAGCTGCACCCCCTGGCAATCGAGGACGCCCTGGACGGTCACCATCGCCCGAAGGCCGAGGACTATCCAGGCATCGGTGACCTGCCGGGTCGCCTCTTCGTGGTCGCCCGTCGGCCGCGGTTGGTGGACGGTGAGCTGCGGGGCGAGCAGACCAATTTCTTCCTGGGGCGTAACACCCTCGTGAGCTTTCAGGAGACCCGCTGCACGGCGATGGACGAAGTGCGCCGCCGAATCGAGAGTCCGGGCTCGCGCCTGCGCGGAAACGACGGGAGCTTCTTGCTCTATGCCCTGATGGACACGATCGTGGACCGCTTCTTTCCGATCCTCGACGAGCTCTCCGGCCGGCTGGAGCAGGCCGAGGAAGCCGTCCTGAGCCGCCCGCAGGTACAAAGCCTCCACGCGATCCATCTCATCAAGCGCGACCTGCTGATGGTCCGCCGCATCGCCTGGCCGATGCGCGAGCTCGTCGCCCAGCTCCAACGGGAGCGCCACGAGTGTCTGTCGGAGGTCACCCAGACATACTTCCGCGACGTGTATGACCATTGCGTCCAGATCATCGATCTGATCGAGACCTACCGGGAGATCGCGTCCGCGGTGGCGGAGACCTACGTATCCCTCATCTCCAATCGGACCAACGAGATCATGAAGGTCCTGACGGTGATCGGGACCATTTTCATCCCCCTAACCTTTCTCGCCGGCGTTTACGGGATGAACATGTATATCCCGGAGAACCAATGGCATTACTTCTACGCCCTGTTCTGGGCCATGAGCCTCGGGATCACCGGGCTGATGCTGGCACGGTTTCGGCGCTGGGGATGGCTCTGATCCGGGCAGGAGCCCCGTTGGCCAAGCGCTTGGCACCCGGTCGGCGGAGGTGATGGCGATAAGATGCCCTGATTTTGTTCCAGACCCTCGGCCACGCCTTTCGGCGGCTGCAAGCCGCTGAAACGATCACTCGTTGCTCGCGGGCGGCAAGCTCGAAGATGGCCTCATTCTCTGCCGCCGCCATCCCGTACTCGCGTACGTGGCTAGCCTCATGCCCGGCTCGGCGCAATCCCTCAGCCACCAATGGTGATAGCGCATTATCCACAACAAATCTCACGCAACGTCCACCATTGGAAGCTCGCGCTGTTGCAGAGCTTCAGCGGCATAGTGTAGCGCCTCGCGTATGTCCTCGCCCTGCAGGTCTGGGAAAGCCTCGAGGATCTCCGCCTCGGTCATTCTGTCGGCCACCATGCCTACGATCGTAGCAACCGGGATGCGCATCCCACGGATGCAGGGAACGCCACCCGTCTGTTTGGGATTGACTGTAATTCGCGTGAATTTCATTCTGTTGACCTCTTGATGCGCGGGGCGCGAGCCGGACGCCAAGTCAACTGCTCCTGGGCGCACCGGCCGTGATTGCGATCGGCTTGGCGGATGGAGGCGCGAGGGCCCGGTGTGGAGGAAAACGACGCACCCACCCTCGCCCACTCAGCCTTCTGGCTCGGCGCGGGCCAAGCGCTTGAGCAAGGCGTCGACCCGCCCGTACGCATTCGGCCAGTGGCGTTCGAGCTTCTGGAATACCCTCTCCGGCACGTTCTCTCGAATCGTCGAAGTCCACATCCATTAGTATAAATAGCTGGTTTCGAGCAACGCCGCGTCGATGGCCTGATCCAGGCACTCACGCGCGAAGACGAACAGCGCCCGATTGCTCACCTCGGTCATTCGCTCGATTTCCGCCCGGGGCGGCAGTGGCTGTTGCAGCAGCCCACCATGGAGCTCCCGCAGCTGCTGGACTTTGCCCCCCAGCGCGCGCATCGGCTCGGACCGCTCATCCTCCGGGAACTCGGCCACAAACGCCCGAAGCTCCAAGCCCACCGCTCGCATCACCCCACCCAGATCGCTCGACCAAGTATCGAACAAGGCCTCGTCGAGGTAGCGCGTCAGGGTCGCCAAGCGCAGCCAGTGATACGACAGCGCAGTATCCAGTGTCGCCAGGTGGACGGACTGATCCACTAGCTCCAGGATCACCGGTTGCAGGCCGGCCAAAGCGATCGCCGCCTGGCGCTCGCGCTCGTTAACCGCCGGCGGATCGTGGTGGGGAATGGCTCGATAGAGCCTCGCAATCTCGGCAAACAGGACGTCTGGGTCTGACACGACGGCTCTTTGCTCCCCGGAGGATTATATTGGCATCGGACCAGCCCGACATGGGCGGCGGCTGAGGCGCTAGCTACCTAACGGCTCGCCAAAGGAAACGCCTAAGCTCGGAAACCGCCCTCCATTTGGGGCTCTAAGCCCAACCCATCGAGATTCTTGCGCGCTGGTTCATGCCAAGGCTTGCGCTCAGTTGACGCCCGCCAGGAGGGCCTCCGGGCCAATCGGGTGGGCATGGCTGCGGAAGGTAGACTGCCTCAGGAATCGGAGTGTAGCGGCGCTCAGGATGTGTCGTGGGACGGCTCAACCGCCGGCCGCTTGCCGTGGATTAACCTCCAGGCGAGTCGGCCGCCTCGAGCCGCTCCGTGCACGCGCGCAGCTGCGCGCGAAGTCGGCGGCTCTCCTGCGCGAGCTCGCGCCGCTTTAGGGCGAGGGTGAGCGCGCGCTCCTTGGGGTCACTCCATAGAACGGAAGAAATCTACGGCATCAGGATTCCGCACATCGGGGTCTTTCTCCGTGCATCGATTCGACGTAGGCTTTGTACATGGAGAGACCCCCGGGGAACAGAACGGGGTCGCGGGAGGCGATGGCGCCAGGTCTTGCGTTCCAGCATTTCTGGGCATGCCGAGGCTGCTAACGAGCGCACCGCGCGGCTAACACAGGCTACGCCGGAGCAAGTATCTCAGTCACCGTTCTGATCGTTCCTTAAGGCAAGATATCGATGGGGGTACCCTCCTGCGTGTAGCGCCAGATCTCGGCGATTGCCATGTCCGAGTGGCTCTGTGTTGATGGAGCATTCCGTCTCCAAGACGAGCCACGAGCGTTGAGGACGGGCAGGTCAGAACATAATGTCTGGCGGGTCGTTGTGCCTGTAGACGTCGCCTGCCCGTTCAGGGTGACTCTTCGCTGAGTGTTGCGTTCGAGGCTGTGAAAGCATTTCCATGTAGGTCGGGTTAGCGCAGCGTAACCCGACGATACCTGCTCGGATGTCGGGTTACGGCGTGCGTTAAGACATTGAGCAGACATCATCCGTCGTGCCAGGCACGCCTAACCCGACCTACGAGATATGGTCCAGTGGCGCGGTAGCTGGACCAGCGGTAGGCGGCAGGATTTGCGACCATGCCTGCACGTACGGGGTTGAGCTCGATGTAGCACTGGCAGAACAGGAGGTAGGTTTCAGCCTGCACCAGCGTCGATTGCCCCGCTGCGCCACATGGTGGGGCAATCCCGGCGCAACCACCCCAGGAAGTCTTGACATGCCGCTGTCAGAACTCCAACCCCGGGAATTGGAGGAGTATTTTGCCGCAACAGTTGCGGTTGTTTTTGCTCGAGCCAGACCAAGTGTTCCGTTAGTGCTCCCGCGGTCCACAACCTGCCGCAGAGGCTACACGGCGCGCCTGCGAACCACATCTTCCCGCGCAGCATGCAGGCTATCCGATGATTAACAATCTGTTCGACTCGGTTCTAGAGGCGTTATCGTTTCGCTGGAAGGTCCGACACAAACCGCGAACCAAAAGAGCGTTTCGGTGCGAGTGCGATTCGCCGATCTTCTTCCGAAACAGCCAATGCCTGAACTGCCATGCGCAACTCGGTTACGAACCCGTTGTCGGCGACTTGCGCGCGCTTCATTCTGGAACCGTGCCGAACAGTTGGCGCCCGATCGGCGATGACATCGAAAGGGACTATCGGCGCTGCGCGAACTTCGACTCACCCGTCGGATGCAACTGGCTCGTCGCCGCCGAAGATCCTGTGGACCTCTGCATGGCTTGTCGCCTTAATCGGACCATTCCCGATTTGGCAGACGAAGATAACCGCCGTTACTGGCGTGTCATCGAGGCGGGAAAGCGGCGCTTGGTCTCGCAGCTGCTGGCGCTGGATCTCCCGGTGGTGTCCAAGGAACAGGATCCAGAACGCGGATTGGCCTTCGATCTGCTGCGCTCCCCTGCATCCGGGCCGAGGGTTCTGACGGGTCACGCCAACGGGCTCATCACCATCAACATAGAGGAGGCCAACGACGCCATTCGCGAGCGAATCAGAACCGACTTACACGAACCCTACCGCACTTTGCTGGGGCATTTGCGGCATGAGATCGGACATTACTACTGGGACCGGCTAATCTGGAAAACCCGATGGCTCGAGCCATTCCGCGACTTGTTCGGGGACGAGAGGACGGACTACTCCGAGGCCATCAAAGCGAACTACGAAAAGGGGCCTGCCGCCGACTGGCCAAAAAGGCATATCAGCGCCTACGCCAGCTCGCACCCGTGGGAGGACTGGGCGGAGACCTGGGCACACCACCTTCACATCGTTGACAGCCTTGACACCGCGATGGCTCACGGGCTTGATGCGGATGACCTGGAAATGGGCATTGAACCCTTTACCCGCGCTGACCTCTATGACCCCGAAGATCCGAGTGCGGACCGCGTTCTGCTATTGTTGAACTCGTGGATCGAAATGGTCACTGTGCTCAACGAGATGGCGCGAAGCCTCGGCCATCCAGACTTCTATCCCTTCGCTATGCCGCGAGAGGTCGTCAAGAAGCTCCACTTCATCAACCTGGCCATCAGAGGTGCCCAAGATCGCGACGGTGGCACCAACGGCGTGCGAATTACTGGGTAAGCAAATCTTGGCCGTTCGCGTATTCGATTACCCAGGTCCAATCGACAAGGTTCCAACAAGAGACGGCCCTCATCCTTTTCTGGACCACCGACAACACGCGGTTTAACTGCGGCGAGCAGCTTGCAAACGAGGACTGGCGTCTTGTAGCCGCCGACGTCGATCCGCCGCTATCGATGACGGCCGCTGCTCTCGGGATTGCCGACGCTTAATTCGGATCGGTCAGTCATCGGGCGCGTCGGGCGGCCACTTGCGGTCGGTGGGCATCCCGAGAGTGCGCAACCTTCTTGCCACAACAAGGTTTGCCGAGGTGCCCCCGGGCTGGTCCGCTCTTGGCCGAAAGTAGGCAAGCGTGCCAACCCTCGCTGTCAGGCCACGGTTGTGCTTGCAATGCTCTGGACGGCCGCTAGACTTTTCTGGCTCACCTAGCTCTAGGTCCAGAGCGGCGGCCGGTCCCGGCACCTGTAGGCCCCAGCAAGCGGCGGAGCGCGTCGCGGTAGAGTAGGTCGAACCGCCCGTAGTCGTTGGGCCCTTGCGGACTCGCACAGCCACTGAACCTGCCGGACAGGTTACCCAGAAGGTGGCCATTGGGCGGAAGGCGATACCCAATCAAGTCCGGTAACTGCCAGGTAGTCACTACTGATTGTGGTTGGCCAAGCCCTAATACCCCATGCGTGCCGATGCAGAACGGTCTCCCGGAGCCAAATGGACAACCCCCCCTGGGCGGAAAAGCCCAGACCGCCTGCGCAGTCTCCTGCGGTTCGTCGAGTGATCTCGTGAGGGCGATCCGCGGGCGTGCCTTATGGCCTGCTCCCGGGTTGAGGGTTTGCGGCTCTTTTCCTTGCTCTGGGTCAGCACGCGTCGGCTTGGGCTGCGACTCAATGCCAACGGTTCGACCCGCTCCCGATGTGTGAGGGACGACTTGTGCCTCGCGACCCCCTTCAGGGTCTTGGTCCGGACAGCGGGAGCACGTCATCGCCCAGAGCAGCAGGAGCCAGAAGAACGGCAGGACCAACCAGGTCTCCCACGGCCACTCTGCAGTCTGCATCGTCAGCAACGACAGATTTTCGCCGCGCAGCGTCGCGACGAAGGCCCACCAGCGCGACCCCATGATCCCGGCCACGACGACCAACAGCGCAAGCCTCTGCCAACGCCTCAGGCTCGGCCAGACCGCGACCGCGACGACCAACTGGAGGTAATTGAAGCCGTACCCCGCCGGTCGGCCCCAGTAGAGCAGCGTCAGGGCCAAACCAAAGGCCAGCGGGAAGCTCAGCGAGACGCGACGCGCCAACCAAAGGGTCACTCCGAGGAACAGGCCCCAAAGCCCCAGCGCGACTATCTGCGCCGGCAGTAAGGGCACACCGAGATTGATCAACCCCTGCAAGGGCGTCCGATTCCATACGCTGAGCGGGGACTGTTCGGCCAACGGCAGGGCCGTCCACAAGGCATCCCCCGCGTTGAGGTAGAAGGCGAGCGCCTCGGCCCGCAGATCCGGCCCCCAACGATAGAGCTCGGCTGCCAGGAGCAGCAGCAGAACCCCGCCGGCCCCAATCAATGCCCGCGGGCTGTCCCGCGCCGCGCCGCTCGTCTGGACCGCCCGCAAGAGGAGAAAGGCGACGAAGAAGAGCGCGTAGAAAGGCTTGATCAGCACTACGAGCGCGACCAGCGGTGTCGCCCAGATCAAGCGGTGGCCCCAGATGAGTCGGGCTGCGGCCAAGGACGCGAAGAGCAGCAAGAGCTCCACGTTGCCGCCCTGCACGGTGGCCAACAGATCGCGTGAGCCGACCACGAGCAGGAGCCAGCCGGCGTGGGCGCCGGTCGCGCGGAGCCAGATCAGCGAGAACCCCAGAACGGACAGCATGATCAGGCTGGTGAAGGTCACGCCGTCAATGCTGAACTGATTGATCCAGAGCGCGAGCGTCGGCGGGTAGACGTAAGGTCCGGGCTGCTGCGGTCGGACAGCGGCCTCGCGTAGAAAGTCCGGCCCGTCGCCAAGCGCCTGTGCAGCCAGCAGCTCCGATTCAAAGCGATGGAACGACCGAAAGATCTCGCGACTCTCCGCCGCCGTCGCATACGGGGTCTGGCCCTTGGCAATCGCCTCGGCAGCGCGCTGATAGGCGAGAAAGTCGATCGGTGCCAGACCGCGCTCCGCCAACCCCACGACAAACGGAATTGGCGCCAGCAACCAGGCTGCGAACAGCAACCACGAAAGGACTAGCTGAAGGCGGTGAAGCATGGCGGTCTTGTCCGCGGCCGAATGCGCTCGACACCGCACTCGCAGGATCTAGCCCTTCGCCCGATTCTCAGGTGTCTCCCTGACCGAAGCTGTATCGGGAAATTGGGGCGGTTGGTTGTGCTACCGGGAACCCGGAGACCCCGACTTGTACCGGTCTTCGTTGATGCGTGCCTGTGCTGGTTCGGCGCGGGGGACCCTGGTCGCACCGGCAACCCGGGCTGCCCCCCTGATTGCGCCATCAGCGGGTGAAGCGTTGGCGGACATCGAGCTCCATCGGTTCCAAGGACGGAAACCGATCCCTAGCGGCCAGCGGCCGCAGACAAACGAATGACGGATGAACCGCAGTCAGGTGACGCCGCAAGCTACTTGCTGCCACCTTGCGACAAGCTCGGCAAGAAGACTTGGGCGGTGCGAAAAGTCAAGGCCAGTCACGCCGATGAGCGCCGGGAGCAGGAACGGCGCACCGCCAATGATGGTCGTCATGGCCGCTGCTCCGCGATTCCTGCCCCGGTTATCCGTGGCCTAACAGTTATAGATTCCGACTGCGCAGCGTCGCACCGTGCGCCGCCCTACGCCAGCGATACTGACCGGGGTGAGGGGGCGGCCGATGATGGCCTGCGCCTCCGAGACGAGCCCGCGTGCGCCCGATCCCGACAGCAGGCTTGCAAGTTCCGCCACCCCGAAAACAACGATCAATGCGAACAGGACCTTAGAAGTCTTCGAAATGCTCATTGATGTTCTCCCATCGTGAAGTTCTTGGGAAATTCTCTCACTTTCTTCCGCAGCTCATCTGGCTTGATCTTCGTGGCCCCCGTCGGGTTGCTGAACGTGAAAGTGTCGTTGGCAAGGGTCCCGCCCGCTCGCCAGTTCCGGACCTGGATTGTGTACTCTGGCGAGAGCTTCACGCCCTTAGCGGATATGACGTAGCGGCAGGGATAGGGATGTTCGCCCTGAGCGATCCAGATCTGCCAGTCGACTTGTTCGGTCCGGAAGGCAAAAGTGTCGCATTCTACTCCGCCAACAACACCGCTTCCGAGGTCCTTGACATCTTTCACCTCGCTCATCAGCTCGTCATAGGGGTTCGACATGAGAAGGTCGGCGGCCGGGAGCGGTCGACCATACTTCTTGCGCAGAGTGTCCACCAAGTGATCAATCGTGCCAGGCTCTTCGACCTGCGTATAGAGATTCGCGTTCTTGCCTAACAATGTCAGCGTCTTTCCGTCAAAGATCATCTCGAGATTGACGAATCCCCCCGCCCGCGTGGCGCGAATCTTGTCCGGTCGATCGAGTGTCACGGTCCCTGAAGAGGCGAGGCCAAGCTTCTGATCCTGTTTGGTTACCACCTCTAATGTCGCGTCATAATCGAACGAGATCACATCCTGCGATGCAAGATAATCCGACATCTTCTTGAGGGATGCTTTTGCGAAATCCGCATCGGCAATGGCCCCGGAAGGACTGATCGCTGCTACTGCAAGCGCCGTCACCGAGATGGCCAGCGCTCGCCGGGCAGTTTGGTAAGCGTCTGTAAACATGACATGTTTCCCCTGATAGTGACATTCATACCAAGCGTGGTGATACTGGACCGCTTATGATTGCTCTGTGACCATGGAGCTTCCCCTCTGGCTTTGCATTATGCCAGTTTAAACCTCAAGTCTCTGGGCTGCCAACTTTCCACATAAGTTCAAGGCTGGCTTATTGGGATGCGTTGTTGGAATCTCTCGCCTTCTCGGCGGCCGTGGCGCGACTCCATTGGCGTGGAGAACTAGACGACGTCATCCCTATTGCCGCCGCAACCCCGGCGGGTGGTGCGGACGATGTCCCAGATCCCGACCGCCGACATGCCCCAGATCGCGGCCTGGGCGGCGCGCTGCACCAGCATCTCGCGCTCGGAGGGTGTCCGAAGGCGAGGAATCGTCCACCCAAGCCCCAGCGGCGCTGGCAAAGAGCAGGGCGGCGGCGGTTGCCGACACCGCGGATAGCCCTTGAGCACGCGCGCGCCGACGTATCTGGGTGGGGCAGTTCGGTCGGTCGTGGACTTCGCGGTGGGGTTTGGGAGGCATCATTTCAGCGTGGAAGCGGTACCCGACTATCCCTCGTTGAGCATGTAAGTTCTTGCCTCTATGCCCGGATCAGGCATGCCGGCGATCTTGCACACCTCGATGGGCCCCCGGAACAGGCGGTGGATGCATTCCTCGCCCAGCGCCAGGGTGCGACAGATATGCTCCATCCAGATCGGCTGATGATTCTTCAGGCAGTGCTCACGGGCGTAACGGAGGACGGACCAATGGTCTTCGGTCAGCTTACCCACCCCCATGTGGTCCGAGATGACCTGCGCCACCACCTCGTTCCACCGCTCCAGGTCGACCATGAATCCGTACTCGTCGAACTCGATCCCCAGGTCTTCGAGACTAGCAGCACGCATTGCCAATTTCCTCTGCTGATTCTTGATTCACCGACAACATCTTACCCCATTCGCAACACCGGGCGGGGTGGATAACGGAGGCGAGGAGGGGAGGGGTGGTGCAGGAAGAAGAGTAGGGCGCCGTGTTCGGCTTGTCGCGTGAAGCCCCGATCCGATGGGCGGGGCTTTTTCGTTGGGGGCATGCTTGGGTCTTGTAGTTGTTTGCGGTTAGGTCTGGTTGTTGGGGGAGGGCCTCAGTTGGGGCTCCTCGCGGCGTTATTGGCGTTTGCCGAGGATGTCGTCGAAGTTGCCCGCGCCAATCCCTGCGGCGAGTCGCTCCATCAGTTTCGCGAAGCGGTAGAAGTGGGGGTATTGCTTACACAGCATATCGAGATCGCCTGTTGGTGCCCCTAGGGCTGGCATGCCAAGCGGCATAGCGGCAAAATCCGCTCGGGAGCGAACCGGGGCTTGCGGTAACGCGTGACGGGGTTGCGACCTTCCACGAAGGTTGCACGAAAATCGGTTGTTGCCAGGACGGAGGTTGACCAATGAAATTACCTGCACGATGGACATTCAGCTCACAGCCGACCTGATTTCCAGCTCACGGGTAATCGCGAAAGGAGAGCGGATAAGAGACGTTCAACGGCTCGTCGCCAAGTACGGAGGGAGGCGGTCGAAATGGACGAAGGAGAGCAGCCCGCCGTTCGAGGTTGAGGGGGCGGCCTGTGAATTCCATTGGTACGAGTGCCACGGTGTTGGCAGATTTGAAATCAAGCTAAAGGTGATCTCGAGACGATGATCGTGCGTCTAAAGTTAGCGGATCCAAATTATCCTGATTTGTCCGAAGCCCATCCTTATTTTGTCATTGGGATAGAGGCGGACGAATACAGGTTGTTAAACGACGATGGGAAACCTTATTTGTACCCGTCGGAGTTATTCAACGTTATTGATTCGCGCGAGCCGGCAGACTGGATTACTGAATTCGGGGAAGACGGCGAACGATACTCTTATCCTGCGCCGTTGAATCAACCAGGTTTCTTCGAGGATTTCTTCGATCACGAGCGCGAGCAGACCTCGGTGTTCTGGCACTTGATGAACAAGAGGCTCTCCCAGGCCG
>JARRNE010000006.1:0-13648 GCA_037385305.1 Chromatiaceae bacterium
GCTGATCCTTTGGTCGTCCGCGCGCTTCGGCTTCGTGGAGCTCGCCGAAAGCTTCTGCACCGGGTCCTCCATCATGCCCCAGAAGAAGAACCCCGACGTTCCGGAGCTGGTCCGCGGCAAGAGCGGGCGCATATTCGGACACCTGATTGGCCTTCTGACCCTGATGAAGGGCCAGCCCCTTGCGTACAACAAGGACAATCAGGAGGACAAGGAGCCCCTGCTCGATACCGTCGACAATCTGAAGGGCTGCCTCAAGGTCTTTGCCGGCATGATCGGCCGGCTTGTCTGCAACCGGGAGCGCATGTGGGCGGCCGCCCGAGAGGGCTTCGCCACGGCCACGGACCTGGCGGACTATCTGGTGCGCAAGGGCGTCCCGTTTCGGGATGCCCACGAGATCGTGGGTAAGGCCGTGGTCCTCGGGGCTCGGGAGGGGCGGGATCTGGCGGAGCTGACCCTGGACGAGCTGCGGCGGTTCTCGCCGGCGATCGAGGCCGATGTCTTCCTCGTCCTGACCCTGGAGGGCTCGGTGGCAGCTCGGGACCACTTTGGGGGCACCGCGCCCCGGCAGGTGCGCGCGGCCGTCGCACGGGCAAGGACCCGTTTGGCTGAAACGAAGTCTTGAGCTGGCGGTGCTCGGATTGAGCCGCAGAGACGCGGAGATCGCCGGATGACTGATTCGCTTGACCATCTTAACCAGCGCCTCCTTCGTTTTGCCCGCGAACGGGACTGGGAGCAGTTTCACTCGCCGAAGAACCTGGCGATGGCCTTGGCGGGGGAGTGCGGAGAGCTCCTGGAGCATTTCCAATGGCTGACCGAGGAGCAGAGCAGCGCTCTCGCTCCCGAGAAGCGGCAGGCAGTCGCGCACGAGCTGGCCGATATCCTGATCTACCTCATTCGCCTCTCCGAACGCCTCGACGTGGATCTGATCGCCGCCTCCCACGAAAAGATCGCCATCAACGAGGCCCGTTACCCGGCCCACAAGGTCCAGGGGGATGCGCGGCGGGCGAGCGAGTACGATGATTGAGGGCCAAGGGCCAAGGGCCAAGGGCCAAGGGCCAAGGGCCAAGGGCAGCTCATTCAGGTTGTTACCCCCTTCTGGCGTCTCCTAACCAGAGGGAGAGATGTCCCGGTGACTGCCTGACTCCGAGACGGTGAGAATATTTCCATGTAGGTCGGGTTAGCGCAGCGTAACCCGACGATACCTGCCCGGATGTCGGGTTACGGCGTGCGTCAAGGCATTGAGCAGAAATCATCACTCGTGCCACGCACGCCTAACGCGACCTACGAGATATAGCCGGTATCTCGCGCGGGATCGGCCAGCGGTGATTACTTTCTCAATCTCCACGCGCTCAATCTCTACGCGTACCTCACCGCGTCGAGGCTAACCACCGGCTCGTCCCCGACCACCTCGGCACTGTGGACGACGCGCCGGGGCACGGCGAGGATGTCACCGGCCTCCAGCACCAGGGTGTTGGCGCCTATGACCATCCGGAATCGCCCGGACAGCACGCCATCGATCTTGTCCACGCCGTGGTCGTGGGGAGGGAAGTAGGTCCCCGGAGGATAGACGTACTTGGTCACCTCATAGCCTCGGTCCTGGAGCTTTCGGCGCAGATTGGTCTCGGAGAGGGTGCCCTCCCGCGAGGGGTTCCAGTGCTCGATCTGCATGGTAGTGCTCCTGCCCAGATTGGTTCGGTTCATGTTAGGGCCGATGGATTAGTCGGTGCCGAGGAAAGCCCGCCCAAGACGCCGCCGAGGCCCAAGGCGCCGCCGAGGCATCGAGCAGGACGGCCCGGCGATCCGGCGGGCGGCCTTTGCCCGTCCGTTCCATCTCGATCATGTAGGGGAGCCGAAAGCGGACAACCCGAAGGCCGGCGGCGCCCAGCCCCTGCGCCATGGCCTTCATGAACCCGGAGCGCATCCCCTGCCCGGCACCGTGCGCGAGTATCAGGTGCCGGCTCGCATCCGCCGGTCCGTCCAGCAGCCAATCGGGTTTGTTCATGGCCTTGTCAGGCCGCGCTTCGCGGCCTCATCTTATTCAGCTACCAATCATTGGGCCAGTTGTCGCCGTCGGTCGACCCGGTTGTCCCTCGCTCCGACATGGCCGTAGGAGCCCGCTTGCGGGCGACGCCAGGGGCTTGCCGGCATCCGCGGTCGCCCGCAAGTGGGCTCCTACGCTACCTGAGGATGACGGCGACAGGCGAAGATTTCTGCAACCGTCGATAGCGACTGGGACAGCATAACCAAGCAGGAGAAGGAGGCAATGCGATGAAGGCAATCGAGATGCGGGAGCCGGGGGAGCCGGATGTCTTGGCCCTGGTCGAGCGGCCGACACCGACGCTCAGCTCAGCCACCGGCATGCTGGTCCGCCTGGAGGCGGCGGGGATCAATCCCGTCGATACCAAGGTGCGCAGCCGCGGGGTATTCGTGCCGGACGGACTGCCGGCAGTCCTCGGGTGCGACGGCGCCGGCGTCGTCGAGGCGGTGGGAGAGGGGGTCTCCCGGTTCAAGCCGGGCGACGCGGTCTGGTTTTGCCACGGGGGGCTCGGCGGGCCTGAGGGCAACTACGCCCAGTATGCCCTCGTCGATCAAGCGGTGGCCCAGCGCAAGCCGGAGAGCTTGGACTTCGTCCATGCGGCCGCCGCCCCCCTGGTCCTGATCACCGCCTGGGAGGCGCTCTACGACCGGGCCTCTCTGCAGACCGGCGAAACCGTCCTGATCCACGCCGGGGCCGGCGGGGTGGGGCACGTCGCGACCCAAATCGCCCGCCTCGCCGGGGCGCGCGTCTGTACCACCGTCAGCGGCCCGGAGAAGGCGGATTTCGTGCACTCCCTGGGTGCGGAGTACGCGATCAATTATCGGGAGGAGGACCTGGTGCAGGCGGTCATGGACTGGACGGAGGGCCGCGGGGTGGACGTGGCCCTGGACACGGTGGGTCCCGAGACCTTCGCGAAGACTATGCCGGCCATGGCTTACTACGGGGACCTGGTCACCATCCTCGACCCGGGGCAGGTGGACCTGAAGGAGGCCCGCACCCGCAACCTCCGCATCGGGTTCGAGCTGATGCTGACACCGATGCTGCGGAACCTGCCGGAGGCACGCGCACACCAGGGGGAGATCCTGCGCCGGTGCGGGGAGTGGATTGATCGCGGAGAGCTGTCGATCCAGGTCTCTAGGACCTTTCCCCTCGAGCAGGCCGCAGAGGCCCACCGGCAGATCGAGCAGGGGCATACGACCGGCAAGCTGGTGCTGACCATGGGTTGAGGCGCCATCCCCCGCCCGATGCTTCGTGTCGCCATCCTGGCCGATACCCACGGTCACCTGGATCCCCGGGTGGCCGAGGTCGTAGCCGCATGCGACCTGGCCGTGCACGGCGGCGACATCGGCAACGCGGGGGTGCTGAGCGCCCTGCAGCCGCGCCAGGGGCGGGTCATCGCGGTGGTCGGCAACAACGATGTGGCCCGCAAGTGGCCCGCGCACGAGCGCGATCGGCGTGCTGCCGTGCCGGAGGTGGCGGAGGTGCAGCTGCCGGGTGGCACTCTGGTTGCCATTCACGGCCATCAGCTGCCCGCCTCCACCCGCCACGACCGGCTGCGCCGGCGCTTCGGCCGGGCGCGGGCGGTCATCTACGGTCACAGCCACCGGCTGGTGGCGGACCGGGCCGCCGAGCCCTGGATCCTGAACCCGGGGGCCGCCGGGCGAGCACGTACCTATGGCGGGCCTTCCTGCATGATCCTCGACGCTTCGGAGGTTCGCTGGACCCTTCGGGTCGAGCGCTTCGAGGCGCTCCGGCGACACCCCGCCACACCCCTGCACATGGCCGGTAAAATCCAGTTATCCTCTTGAAATAACGCGGGAAAAGTGCCTTTCCCCGCATTGAAACTCGGCCCTTTCGTACTATATTTAAGATAGGAAATCCAGACAGGAGGTGAATGACCATGGCAACCAAACGCAAAGAGATGGTCGAGGTGGTTCCGCGTCGTGAGCTGAGCCTCTTCGACGAGATGGATCGCATGTTTGACACCATGCTCCATCGCGGGTGGCTTCGCCCGTTCCATGAGCTATGGCCGGAGTTTGGGCGGCTCGAGGAGACGATGGAGCTTGGGGCGCCGCGGGTCGACGTGATCGATCGCGATGAGGAGATCCTCGTCCGGGCCGAGGTTCCGGGTGTGGAGAAGAAGGATCTGAAGGTGGATCTGTCTGGTCAGCTGCTCACCATCGAGGGTGAGCGCAGGCACGAGGAGAAGAAAGAGGAGGGTGAGTACTTCCGTGCCGAGATCGCCCGCGGGGCCTTTACCCGCACGATCCGTCTGCCGGAGGATGTGGAGCTCGAGAAGTCCAAGGCCGAGTTCAACGAGGGTATCCTCGAGATCCATCTTCCGAAGACGCACAAGACGGAGCGCCGCCGCATTACGGTCGAATAGCTTCGGCCAAGCGGATGAGCGCTCCTAGGCTGCCACCTCCGCGAGGGACTCGCTGAAGAGGGGCAGCAGAGGGCCGGCTCACAGCCGGCCCTTTTCGTTACGCTCCATGCTCATGAACCTAGTAAAGAGTAGTTCACCACGAAGTGCACGAAGAAACACGAAGGGAACCAGGGGCGACCGCAAGACTTATCGAAAAGTCAGCCTCACCTGGCAGATGAGGTCTATAGGCACAAGAACACATTGAAAGACTTCGTGTTCTTCGTGCCTTCGTGGTTCGACTTCCGAATCCAGGATGAATGCCCCCGTGAAGCCTCCAAAATCCTTGCTGCGCCAGGTCGGGCGCGCCGTCGTGGACTTCGACATGATCCGGGAGGGGGACCGCATCCTGCTGGGGGTATCCGGGGGCAAGGATTCCCTGTCCCTCCTGCAGATCCTGCGGCACCTGCAGACCTACGCCCCGGTGCATTTCGATCTCGGCGTGCTGACGGTGGACCCGGAGGTGCCCGGATTCGACCCGCAGCCCCTGAAGGGCTACTACGAGCGGCTCGGCGTGCCCTGGTCTTACGAGCAGCAGCCCATCATGGACCAGGCAAAGGAGCACATGGACGGGGACTCCTTCTGCGCTTACTGCGCCCGGATGAAGCGGGGGATCATGTACCGTGTGTGCCGCCGGGAGGGCTACCCCGTGCTGGCCCTGGCGCAGCACCTGGACGACTTGGCGGAGAGCCTGCTGATGTCCCTCTTTCATGGGGGACAGCTGCGTACCATGAAGGCGCACTACGTGAACGACGAGAGGGACATCCGCATCATCCGCCCGCTGGTTTACTGCCGGGAGCGGCAAACGGCCGATTTTGCCCGCGCCGCCGGCCTCCCCGTGGTCCCCGACAGCTGCCCAGCCTGCTTCTCGGCCCCGACCCGCCGGGAGCACATGAAGACCCTGCTCGCCCGGGAAGAGCAGGGGCATCCGCACCTCTTCGCCAACATCCTGCACGCCATCCGGCCGCTGCTCACCGAGGGGCCTAGTGCAACAGTGCAGAGATTCTGAGATCGGTCTGAATTTCCAGCGCACCCTGCAGCAGGTGGCCAAGGGGTGCAACAACGCGCCGAGCTTGTTTGGGATCACCCAGATCCCGAGCGACAATCAGATCCGCTGCGCGACGGCGACTGACGCCCCTACGGATTGGAGACCGCGACGGGCGCCGCCGTAACCGATTCGTAATCCGCCGTACATAAAATAGCGTCGGCCCGTGCTGCTTGAAGATTGCAAGGACATTCATACCTATGGCGACGGTACTCGTGATCGATGACGAGCCGGACATCCGCGAGGTCATGCGCTTCGCCTTGGAGGAGGCGGGATTCCGCGTCCTGGAGGCCGGGCATGCGGATGAGGCACGCAAGACATTGCTCAGCGATAACGCGGACCTGATCCTCTTGGACTGGATGCTTCCCGGGCGGTCTGGACTGGAGCTCGCGAAAGGGCTCAAGCAAAGCTCGAGGACACGTCGGATCCCCATCATCATGGTGAGTGCCAAGGGCGAAGAGGAGGACCGGGTCAGGGGACTCGAGACAGGGGCGGATGACTATATTGCCAAGCCCTTTTCGCCGCGGGAGATGGTCGCCCGAGTTAATGCGGTACTGCGCCGCTCACGGCCGGGCGACCTGGCGGCGGAGATTGAGATCGGCGGGCTGCGCATCGATCACGTCAGCCATCGGGTCAGCGCCAACGGGAGGCGTATCGAGGTCGCGCCGACTGAATACCGGCTGCTGCACTTCTTCATGACCCATGTGGACCGGGCATTCAGCCGCTCTCAACTCCTCGACCAGGTCTGGGGCGACCAGGTCTACGTGGAGGAACGCACGGTGGATGTGCACGTGCGCCGGCTGCGGAAGGCGTTGGAGATCACGGGTCACGACCGGCTGCTGCAGACCGTCCGCGGCGTGGGCTACCGGTTCTCGGACAAGGATTGAGGGGCCCGGACGCATCCCAGGCGCCCTCCTAAGGGTCATGGCGTCAACGCCACCCGAAGAATGTAAGTCGCTGCCGCCGTCACCGTTCCCCTCACCCCTCGCTCTCCCAGAGGGCGAGGGCGATTCGCAGCGCGCCAGGCGCGACTTTCCCGTGGGCTCATGCGGCGGCGGTACGTTCAACGATGGGTCAGGCAGCTCGCTTCGAGATCTATTTCATTCTGGGCTCGGCCGGGGCCGCGGCCGCTCTCGCCTGGATCGGCGTCGGGTGGGCCCTCATCTGGCCCCTTGCCCTCGGGCCCTTCCTGGCGAGAAACCTCTATTACCTGTTTCGCCTGGTGGCCCTGGTCCGGCGCAAGCATCGTTTGGCCCCGCCATTCCCGCGGGGACTCTGGGGCGAGATCTTCCGCTCCATCGCCCAATATCAGCAGCGCGGCCGCAAACGGCGCAAGCGGCAGATCCGGTTCATTCGACGCTTTCGGGAAGCCACGGTCTCGGTGCCGGACGGACTGGTGGTCCTTGATAAGCGCAAGCGCATCGAGTGGGCCAATCCCGCCGCTGCGCTCCTCATGGACATTCAGTGGCCGCGGGACGATGGCAGGCTGCTGACCGAGGTGATCGGCCACCCCCAACTCAACGAGCACATAGACGCCGGCGAGTACCACCGCCCCATCGAGCTCGCTCCGGAGCACAACCGGGCCATCATGCTGTCGCTGCGCATCAGCCCCTTCGGGGAACGCAAGCGCCAACGGCTCGTGGTGGCACGGGACATCACCAAGCTCTACCACCTCAATATGATCCGGCGGGATTTCGTGGCCAACGCCTCCCACGAGCTGCGCACTCCCCTGACCGTGATCGCCGGCTTTCTCGAGAGCTTGCCGGACTCTCCCCTCACCCCGCCGCAGCACAGGAGACCGATGGAGCTCATGCGAAACCAGAGTGAGCGCATGCGGTCCATCATCGACGACCTCCTCACCCTGTCGCGACTGGAAATGGACGACCGCTCAGGGGAGCTCGCGACCGTGGACGTCCCGGCGGAGCTGCGGCTCGTCCTGCACGAGGCGCAGGCACTGAGCGGCGCCCGCCACGAATTCACCGCCCGGGTGGACCCCGACCTCCTCCTGATCGGCAATCAGCCGGAGCTGCGGAGCGCCTTTTCCAACCTGGTGTACAACGCCGTCAGGCACACCCCCCCGGGGACCCGCATCGAGGTCGTGTGGCGGGACGAGGGCAGCGGCCCCCTGTTCGCGGTCCATGACAATGGGGACGGGATCGAGCCGCAGCACATCCCGCGCCTCACCGAGCGCTTCTACCGGGTCGACAAGGCGAGGTCCCGCGCCTCCGGCGGGACCGGCCTCGGGCTGGCCATCGTGCACCACGTGATGAACCGGCATGATGCCCGGCTGGTCATCGCCAGCGACGTGGATAAGGGCAGCAGCTTCTCCTGCCGCTTTCCGGCCGCCAGCGCCATGCGCCGCGAGCGCGCCGAGCCTGCAATGCCTGCCGTCGCGACTTCTCGCTAGGCGATATGAGATTTGACAGAAATCGCCTCAGGGAAAGAAAAGAGAGGGCCGCTTCCTCCACGGGCTGCCATCCCCGAGAAGCGAGACGTCAGGCTCGCCGCGCGGCACGCGGGGGGGCCTCATCGGGCGGAGGCCCCAAGGCCGCGTTCACACGGTCTCTCAATTCTTTCCCGGGCTTGAAGTGGGGCACGTGCTTCCCCGCCAGGGCGACGGAGTCCCCGGTCTTCGGGTTCCGCCCGATCCGGGGCGGCCGGTAATGGAGGGAAAAGCTTCCGAAACCGCGAATCTCGATGCGCTCCCCGGAAGCGAGCGCATTGCTCATTTGATCCAGGATGCACCTGATCGCCAGCTCCACGTCTTTGTAGGCCAGGTGACTCTGTCCGGCGGCAAGCGCCTCAATCAGCTCCGATTTCGTCATGCCTTATCGTTCCATCCAGGATGTCGCCCCCGCTCCTCTGGGAACGGGGGCCAAATGACGCGACAAACCAACGCCTAATCCTTCTGGGCCTCCTCCATCTGCTCCTTCAGAATGTCACCCAGGGTTGCAGTACCCGTCTGGGCCTCCCGCGTGTATCCGCGGATCGCGGTCGTCTCCTCGTCGATGTCCTTCGCTTTGATCGACAGTGAGATGGTGCGATTCTTACGGTCCACACCCATGAACTTGGCCTCGATCTCCTCGCCGAGCTTGAGCACCGCGCGGGCATCCTCAACGCGGTCCCGGGAGATCTCGGAGGCCCGCAGGTAGCCTTCCACGCCGTCCGCCAGGGCGATGCTGGCCCCCTTGGCATCCACCTCGGTGATGGTGCCGGTCACGACGCTTCCTTTCTCGTGCAGAGCCACAAAGGACGAGAAGGGATCCTTATCGAGCTGCTTCACGCCGAGCGAGATACGCTCGCGCTCGGGGTCCACCGAGAGCACCACGGTCTCAAGCTCGTCCCCCTTGGAGTAGCGGCGCAGGACCTGCTCCCCGGTCTCGTCCCAGGAGATGTCCGACAGGTGCACCAGCCCGTCGATACCGCCGTCCAGACCGATGAAGATCCCGAAGTCCGTGATGGACTTGATCTTGCCGCTGACGTGGTCGCCCTTCTTGTGGGTGGCGGCGAACTCCTCCCAGGGGTTCGCCTGACACTGCTTGATCCCCAGGGAGATGCGGCGGCGCTCCTCGTCGATGTCGAGCACCATGACCTCCACCTCGTCGCCCAGGGCAACGACCTTGCTCGGGTGGATGTTCTTGTTGGTTCAGTCCATCTCCGAGACATGAACCAGTCCCTCCACGCCCTCCTCGATCTCAACGAAGCAGCCGTAGTCGGCGATATTGGTGACCTTGCCGAAGACGCGGGTGCCCTCCGGAGAGCGGCGGGAGATGTTCACCCAGGGATCCTCACCCATCTGCTTGAGGCCCAGGGATACACGCTGCCGCTCCCGATCGAATCTCAGGACCTTGACCGTGATCTCGTCGCCGATCTCCACCACCTCCGAGGGGTGCTTCACGCGGCGCCATGCCATGTCCGTGATATGCAACAGCCCGTCTATGCCTCCGAGATCGATGAAGGCCCCGTAGTCGGTGAGGTTCTTGACGACGCCCTTGATCTCCATCCCCTCTTCCAGGTTCCGCAACAGGGCGTCCCGCTCGGCGCTGTACTCCTCCTCCACCACCGCCCGGCGGGAGACCACGACGTTGTTGCGCTTGCGGTCGAGCTTGATGACCTTGAACTCCAGCTCCTTCCCTTCCAGATAGCTCGTATCCCGCACCGGACGCACGTCGACCAGAGAGCCCGGGAGGAATGCCCGCACGCTGCCCAGGTCCACGGTGAAGCCTCCCTTCACCTTGCCGTTGATCATGCCCTTGACCGTCTCGCTCGCCTCGAATGCCTTGTCCAGGACCTCCCAGGCCGCGTGGCGTTTCGCCTTCTCGCGCGACAGGCGGGTGGCCCCGGAGCCATCCTCCACCGCATCCAGGGCGACCTGGACATCGTCACCGACAGCGACCTCGATCGACCCCTCCGGGCCCAAGAACTGGTCGATTGGGATGATGCCTTCCGACTTCAGGCCGGCGTTGACGACGACCGAGTCCGCGGTGATGTCGACGACCTTCCCGGTAACGATGGTGCCCGGCTGGAGCTGGGTGTTGGAGAGACTCTGTTCGAAAAGTTCAGCAAAGCTTTCGGTCATGGGTTTAGGATTTCCTGACGGAGCGCGTAAATTTACCCCTTCCGGGATAATGGCTTAGGTTAAACATACGGTCGTCTGCACGCAGCCGACCAGCCGCCTCGGACAATCGACCGGCCGTCCGAAACTAAACGACCAGGTCTGGAAGGACGCGCCTCACCGCTTCCAAGACCCGGCCCAAGACTTCCTCGATGGCGAGAGAAGTCGTGTCCAGCATGAGCGCCCCGGGAGGCGCCTTCATGGGGGCTAACGAACGCTTGCTGTCGCGCTCGTCCCGCGCCCCAATTTCCTGTATCAGGGTCGCAAGGTTAACATCCAATCCCTTTTCGTTCAACTGGTTATAGCGGCGTTGCGCGCGCTCTTCGGGGCTGGCGGTCAGATAGACCTTCAATGCCGCCTCCGGAAAGACGACGCTCCCCATGTCACGCCCGTCGGCAACCAGCCCCGGGGGGCGCGCCGCGGCCCGCTGCCAGCCGAGAAGCGCCTCGCGTACGGCGGGCAGCGCTGCCACTCGGGATGCTGCCGCCCCTGCCTCCTCCGTGCGGATGGCGGCGGAGACATCCCGGCCGTCGAGGATTACTCGGGAGCCATCGAGATCCAGTCGCATCGCCCTCGCCAGACTGGCCAAGGCCTCGGCTGCGTCCAGCTCGACAGCCGCCCGCTGGGCCGCAAGGCCCAGGGCACGGTAGAGGGCGCCACTATCGAGGTAATACCAACCGAGCCGCTGCGCGACCAGGGCAGCGATGGTCCCCTTGCCCGTGCCGGAGGGACCGTCGATCGTGATGACAGGGGTCACACGGTCCGCTCGGAGATCAGGAGTCCTGCGCGGGCGGCCAGGAGGGCAAACCCAGGGAAGGACGTGGCGACATTAGCGCAGTCCCGCACCTCGATCGGGGAGCGCGCCCTCAGTCCCGCGATGGCGAAGGACATCGCGATGCGATGGTCGCCCCGCGCATCGACAACCCCACCGGCAAGGCCACCGCCGCGGATGCGGATGCCGTCGGGGCGGGGCTCGGTCTCGACCCCCACCGCCGCGAGTCCGTCCGCCATGACCTGGATGCGATCGCTCTCCTTCACCCGGAGCTCCCCCGCACCGGTGAGCAGGCTCTCGCCCTCGGCACAAGCGGCAGCAATGAGAATGGCCGGGAGCTCGTCGATGGCAAGGGGCACCTGGTCCTCCGGGATGCGGATCCCTTTCAGGGCGGCCCCCCGAACCCGAAGATCGGCGACCGGCTCTCCTCCGGCCTCGCCCAGATCGGTCACCTCGATATCGGCACCCATCGCACGCAGGATGTTGATAACGCCGATACGCGTCGGGTTGATGCCCACGTGCTCCAGGACCAGATCCGAACTTGGAGCGATGCTTGCGCCGACGAGAAAGAAGGCTGCAGAGGAGATGTCCGCCGGGATGTCAATGGCGCAGGCGGTGAGTCGCCCCCCGCCGGACAGGCACACCCGCGCCTTCTCCCGCTGAACTGGGTACCCGAAGGCCGCGAGCAAGCGCTCGGTGTGGTCACGCGTCGGAGCTGGCTCGGTCACGCAAGTCTCTCCCCTCGCGTAGAGCCCTGCCAAGAGCAACGAGGACTTGACCTGGGCGCTGGCCACCGGCATGCGATAATGGATGCCCTGCAGACCCGGACAAGGCTCGACAACCAGGGGGGCGGTCCCGTCCGGGGTCGTCCTGACGCGGGCGCCCATCCGCGTGAGCGGGTGTGCGACCCGCCCCATCGGCCGCTTGGATAGGAAGGCATCGCCCTTCAGGGTAACGGGAAACTGCTGTCCTGCGAGCAGCCCCGCCAGCAGCCGCATCGATGTGCCGGAATTGCCGAGATCGAGCGCGGCGTCCGGTGCCCGCAGCCCTGCCAGGCCGACCCCATCGATGGTCAGCCGACCTCCTTCCGGCCCGTTGATTGAGACCCCCATGCGCCGAAATGCCGCGAGCGTGGCGAGGCTGTCCTCGCCCTCCAGGAAACCGCTGACATCGGTCCGCCCTGCAGCGATGGCGCCCAGCATCACAGCCCGGTGCGAGATGGACTTATCGCCGGGCACACGGATGCGGCCGCGCAGGCTACCGCCCGGACTCAGATGAAACCGCAGATCGCAGGCCGCGCTCACGCAGGATACTCGTTATGGCCCAGGGGTCGAAGATCGCGAAGCACGGGAGTTTATCCACGAGCCGTCAGGGTGTAAACGGGCATCCCGGGCCCTGCCGCCGGGCCCGCCGTCCCGACCCTCGAACCAGTCGGTCAGGTCCGAGGGCAGCGCCACCCCGGAGCAATCACCGCACCTCGGGCGAAGTCCCCGGTTCCGCCCACGGTGTCCCTCCGCCTCTTCCGTAAACGAGCCGCGGAGAGATAGACCGCCGCGCCCGGGGGCGACGTCCCCCGACGGACAAGGAAGGGGAAACCGCGTCTTCGATCTGTATAGAATGGCGGGAATGCAGCAGGCAGTCAGCTTTGAGAGCGAGGAGTCCAAGGTGACAGAAAGAATCGTCGACGTTGCAATCATCGGATCCGGCACGGCCGGCCTCAATGCCGTGAGCCAGCTCCGGAAGGCAGGCAGGTCCTTCGTCCTGATCAACGGCGGTGAGCCCGGGACGACCTGCGCCCGGGTGGGGTGTATGCCGTCCAAGGCGATGATCCAGGTGGCTGACGACTATCATCGACGTACGCACCTCGGCAAGTACGGGATTGACGGACATGAGGAGATGACCCTCGACCTGCCCGAGGCAATGGAGCACGTCCAGAACCTGCGGGACACCTTCGTGGACCGCGTCCTCTCCAATAGCACGGACAACATGGGGGAGGAATTTATTCAGGAGTACGCACGCTTCCTGGAGCCGACCCTGCTGGAGGCGGGGAGTCAACGAATCCGCGCAAACGCAGTGGTGATAGCGACCGGCTCTCGTCCGCAGGTGCCCAAGGCATGGGCAAGCTTCGGCGAGCGCATTCTGACAACGGACACCCTGTTCGAGCAGGAGGACCTGCCGGCGTCCATGGCGGTCGTGGGGCTCGGCACCATCGGGCTGGAGCTCGGCCAGAGCCTACACCGCTTCGGCGTCCAAGTCACCGGCTTCGACCAGTTGGACACCATTGCAGGCGCAGAGGACCCGGAGGTCGCGCGCCGCGCCATCCAGCTTCTAGGCAAGGAGTTTCCGATCCACCTGGGGCAGGCTGCGGCCATCACCGAGGAGGGGGAGCAGATGCGGGTCACCGCCGGAGCGCACAGTGTCCTCGTGGACAAGGTCCTGTGTAGCATCGGACGGATCCCGAACGTCGAGAAACTGGGCCTCGAGAGCCTGGGGGTGGAGCTCGATGCCCGCGGCATCCCCGCTTTCGATCCGAGCACCATGCAGGTGGGAGATCTCCCGGTCTTCATTGCCGGGGACGTAACGGGCTTCCGTCCGATCCTGCATGAGGCGGGGGACGAGGGAAAGATCGCCGGTTTCAACGCGGCGACCGGGGAGCATGCGGCCTTCCGCCGCAAGACCCCCCTCTTCATCAATTTCTGCGACCCCAACATCTGCGCCGTGGGTGCGCGCTGGAATGAGCTCGATCAGGATGCCAC
>JARRNE010000007.1:0-14476 GCA_037385305.1 Chromatiaceae bacterium
CCGGGCCGGGCATGAGTCCTGGGATGGGCGCCGCTCCCATGGGCGGCTACGGGCCCGACCCCGCGTATGGCATGTACGGGGCGGGCTTCGCTCAGATGCCGCAGCATCCCGCCGGGATGGGGCTCTACGGGGCGTCCTCAGCCCACCCCGCAGGGCCTTACTACCACGGCACCTACGCATCCGCTGTGCCGCCCCACCACATGGCCTACGGCGCCGCGCCCATGGGCGTTCCATACGGAGCGGCCCCCGGCATGGGCATGCACCCGGGGCAGGGGCCGAGCCAGGTACCCGGCGGCGGTCCGGCCATTGCGCAGGTCATGTCGGAGATCGCCAACGGAGGCGGCGGGCTGTCGAGCCTCGGGAAGCTGCTGAACTTCGACGACTCCGAGTTCTGGAAGGGGGCCCTGGTGGGTGCCGCGGCGGTTCTGCTGCTGACCAACGAGTCGGTCCAGAACGCCCTGTTCAAGACCGGAGCCCGCGCCAAGGACGCTGTCGAGCGGGGCGTTGAGAAGGTCAAGACGGCGGCCCCCTCGGCCAAGGAGGGCTCCGATGACTGACAAGTCCCCAGAAGAGGAGTCCACGCAATGAATCACTATCCTATCGTCCACTATGGCCAGATGGCCCGTCCGACGGCCAATCCCTACCTCGAGATGGGAAAGATCGGGGCCGTGGTGGGGCTGTGCGGAGCGGGTGCCGCGAACCTCAGGCGCCTGCAGCGCGAAGAGGTCACCCGCGCCGAGGCGGCGGTCGATACGCTGCGCACCGCCCTTGCCAGCGGACTCGCCACCGCGGCGGCGACGCTCGTGGCCGGCCAGCTCAGATCCTCCGCCCTCTCGCTGCTGGCCAGCGTCGCGACGGGCACGGCGGTGATGTACGCCCTGAACACGGAGACGCGCGCGAACACTACAGGAGAAAACGCATGAGCGCTGACTACCGAGTCTATGGGAATCCATACACGACACAGGCCGCAGGGATGCATGCTGCCCAGCTCCCCGGCGTGTGGATGACCCAGGGCGCCTATCCCCCCGCGCAGGGGGGATACCAGGGCATGGCTCCCCAGTACGCCGCCTACCCCCACTACGGTCACCCGGCGCCTCAGTACTACGCCGCCCAGCAGCCGTCCTCGTCCTTTTTCAACTTCGCCAGCGACCGCTTCCTGAAGGGGCTGCTCATCGGGGCGGCCGCGACCTATCTGCTGACCAACGAGAGCGTCCAGCAGGCCGCCATCAAGGGCGCCGTGAAGGCCTGGACGATGGTGCAGGGGGGCGTGGAGGAGCTCAAGGAACGCTTCCAGGACGCCGAGGCCGAGCTGCGCGTCGCCAAGGCGGCGGAGGGCGAATGATGAGCCTCGCGGGGCCCCATGACGGCCGCCGACCGGTCGGTGCCGGGCCGCCGCAGTGCACTCCCTGCACCTGTGGCGACAGGCCCACGGGCACGCCCCGGGCGGCCACGGCGGCCCCAAGAGGGACCGGGTCCTGGTGGGCATCCTCTCCGGTGTCCTGCCGCTCTACTTGAGCGTCCCGGTGCTCACGCGCGATCGAGCGCGATAGGCCCGGGCGTGGCCATACCAGACTATTCGGTCGTTCACGAGCTGCCGGGTCGCATGCGCCTGCGCGTGCCCGCCCTGGCGGATCCGGGCCTCGACGCGGCCCTCCTCGGCTCCTGGCTGGAGGCGGCACACGGGGTCGAGGCGGTGCGGATCAACCGCGGCGCCCGCTCGGCGGTGATCGAGTACTCCGGCGGGGCCGCGGTGCGCGAGGCGGTTCTGCGCCGACTCGGGCAGTTCTCTCCTGAGCCCCTGCCGGGCCTGCCGGACGATGCCGGGGTCGAGGCGGAGGTCGCGCCCATGGTCACCAGTGCAGCGAGCCTGGCAAGCTTCTGACCTTCGCGGTCGTGGGGTCGACCTTGGCCAAGGGGGCGGATACCCTGATCCGCTCCGGCATCAAGGTCGAGGTCCTGGACGCCCTGGCGGTCGGCCTGTCGGCGGCGCGCGGCAAGGTGTACACCGCCACCGTCACGGGCTTCCTGCTGGCGCTCGGCGAATACCTGGAGCGCCGCACCGAGCGCCAGTCGGACCGCCTGCTGCGCGGGCTGCTCCGACCCGAGCCGGCCATGGCCTGGGTCGAGCGCGACGGCGAGCTCGTTCAGCTCCCCGGCGATGAGGTCAGACAGGGCGAGCTGGTCACCGTCGGCGTCGGGGAGACCATCCCGGTCGACGGCCGGGTGGCCGGCGGCACCGCGCTGGTCAACCAGTCCGCCATCACCGGCGAGGATGTGCCGGTGCGCAAGGAGGCCCCCAAGCGAGTGGTCTGCGGCTCGCTGGTGCTGGAGGGGCGTCTCCGGATCGAGGCCACCCAGGTCGGGGAGGACACGACCACGGCCCGGGTGGCGCGCTTCATCCAAGAGTCCCTGAGCAAACGCTCGGACACTCAGCGGCTGGCCGACGAGCTGGCGGACAAGCGGGTCTACCTGAGTCTCGGCACCGGCGGGCTCGTGTACGCGCTGACCCGCGACCCCACGCGTCTCGAGTCCGTGTTCCTGGTGGACTACTCCTGCGCCCTGAAGCTCGGGACCCCCGTCGCCTTCAAGTCGGGGATGTACCGCGCCGCCGCCCAGGGGGTCCTGATGAAGGGGGGCGGCGCCATCGAGCACCTCGCCGCGGTCGACACCGTGATCTTCGACAAGACCGGCACCCTGACCTACAGTGAGCTGGCGGTGACCGACGTGGAGGTGCTCGCGCCGCATCGCTGCACCGGCGAGGAGCTTCTGGCCCTGGTGGCCTCGGTCGAGGAGCACGCCAGTCACCCCGTCGCCAAGGCGGTCGTCGATGCGGCAAAGGAGCGCGACCTCCAGCACATCACCCACGGCGAGGTGGACTACCTGGTGGCCCACGGCATGTCCGCGGACGTGCGCGAACGGCGGATCGTCATCGGCAGCCGCCACTATCTCGAGGAGCACGTCGGCCTAGCCTTCGCGGCCCACGAGGCGGTGATCGAGCGCCTCCAAGACGAGGGCAAGACCCTGCTCTATGTCGGCGACGAGAACGGCCCGGTCGGGCTGATCGCGCTGCGGGACACCCTGCGCACCGATGCTGTCGATACCCTGGCCCGCCTGCGGGCGCTCGGCGTGCGGTGGCTGATGATGATCACCGGGGACCGGCGTCAGAAGGCCGAGGCCCTGGGTCGGGAGCTCGGCCTCGACCAGGTATTCGCCGAGATGCGCCCTGAAGAGAAGGCCGGCGTCATCGAGCGGCTGCAGCAGAAAGGGCGGAAGGTGGCTTTCGTGGGCGACGGCGTCAATGACGGCCCGGCGCTGGCGTCGGCCGAGGCTGGCATCGCCATGCCGAGGGGCGCCGACATTGCCAGGGCGACCGCCGACATCGTGCTGATGGACGACCGGCTGTCCGCGGTGGCCGATGCCAGGGACATTGCGGCCCGCATCATGCGCCTGATCCGGACTAACTTCAACCTGGCCGTGGGCATCAACACCGGCATCCTGGGCGGTGCCGTGCTGGGCTGGCTGTCACCCGTGGCCAGTGCTCTCCTGCACAACGGGACGACCATCGGGATTCTGCTGAACGCGCTCTCCGGGGTACGCGCGCCCGGCGGAGCGGGCGGTGATGCCCGGGCGCTCCGCCATCAAGGGTCCTAGCGCAGGATCGTCGCCAGGGAGCTGAAGGAGCGCGCGACCGTCTGCTGGGCGACGGCGGCGAGCAGTGCCTTGCCGAAGGCCGCAGCCATGTCAGAGCCGGCCGCGGCGCGCCCCTGACCGCCTACCGGCAGGCAGCCTGCCTCCGTCAGTGTCTGCATGATCCGCGCGTCTTCCCCCGAGACCGGGTCGTATGCGATGGTGAGACTGCCGTTGCGCTCGTTGTGCCTGACCTCCAGCACGCCCTCCATCGTGCGCAGCTGCCTCTCCAAGGAACGGGCTTTGGCGGGGTTGCACTGGAAGGCCTTTGCGCGAATCCGCAGGCGACCCGGGACATGATGAACGTAGTGGCTCATGAGTCGGCGCTCCATGAAAACGCTGGTGGTCGGTAACGCCGAACAAAGATAGCCGAAAGGAGAACGCAATGCAAATCGTTCTCAGTCCGGATCGACTTTCCGATTCTGGTGGTGGCCGGTGGCGGCATCGCCGGGCCGAGGGCGGGGCTGACCACCAGCGAGGGTGCCGAGATATCGAATGCGAATCGTTCGCGTTGTTGTTAACCTCCCCAGCATACACATCGGCCAGCCGGGCGTCCTGCACTGAACGGGTCCCATGAATCGCGAGAACACGAAGCCCTTTCCTCTGGCTCTGGCCGCCGAAGGCCAGCGCCTGCGCGTCGTCTCCCTCATGGCCGGGCGCAACCTCGACCGTCGGCTGACCGACCTCGGGCTCAACGTCGGATCCGAGATCAGCGTGGTGCAGAGGCAGGGGGCGGGCCTGATCGTCGCCCGCGACGCTGCTCGGGTCGCCGTCGGGGCTGGCATGGCAATGAAGATCCTGGTGGTTCCGAGCTGAGGGCGCGCCAGGGAACCGGCCAAACAGAGAGGGCGAATTGGGATGAATCTGAAGGATCTCTCGGTGGGGGAGGCGGGGCGCGTGACCGGCTTCGAGGAGGGTGCCCGCAGCTATCGCAAGAAGCTGCTCGCCATGGGCCTGACCCCCGGAACGGCGTTCACTATCACGCGCGTAGCACCCCTGGGTGATCCGGTGGAGATCGCGGTGCGCGGCTTCAAGCTGAGCCTTCGCAAGGACGAGGCCGCGGCTCTGCGTGTAGAGAAAGAATAATGGCAAACAGATTCAACATCGGCGTCGTCGGCAATCCGAACTGCGGCAAGACGACCCTGTTCAATGCGCTCACCGGCGCCAGGCAGCGGGTGGGCAATTGGCCGGGCGTGACGGTCGAGCGCAAAGTCGGTGTCTACAAGCTCGGGGGTGCTGACTACCAGGTGGTCGATCTGCCCGGCACCTACTCACTGGATGTGACCGACGAGGATGTCTCGCTGGACGAGCGGATCGCCCGCGACTTCGTCCACGCCGGCGAGGCCGACCTCGTGGTCAACATCGTCGACGCGTCGAACCTGGAGCGCAATCTCTACCTCACCGCCCAGCTGATCGAGATGCGCAGACCCCTCCTGGTGGCGCTCAACTTGATCGACGTCGCCGAGGGCTTGGGCATGAAGATCGACGTCCCGGGCCTCGCTGAGCGCCTGGGCTGTCCTGTGGTGCCGGTCATTGCCACGGAAGGCAAGGGCGTCGGCGAGCTCAAGCAGGCCGTCGTCGAGGCGGTCGCAAACCCGCCGGTGCCCACCGCTGAGATCGCCTACGCCCAGAGTCTGGAGCAGGCGATCGCCGAGCTGCTGCCTGCGCTCGGCGCCATCGCCGCCGGCAGCGCGGCCGACCCGCGTTGGCTCGCCACCCGACTGCTCGAGGGGGACGACCTGGCAGGGGCTATCGTTGGGGGGAGGGTCGAGGGGGAGACCCTGGCGCGCCTGCGCGACGGGCTCGCCGACGACGTGGACATCCTGCTCGCCGACGGGCGCTACGGCTTCGCCAACCGGGTGACTCAGGCCACGGTCAGCCGCAAGTCGCGGGTGTCCCGCAACCTCTCGGACCGCATCGATCGCGTCATTCTGAACCGCGTCCTGGGCATCCCGATCTTCCTGCTGGTGATGTATCTGATGTTCATGTTCACCATCAACGTCGGCGGCGCCTTTATCGACTTCTTCGACCTCTTCGCCGGCACCCTGGTGGTCGACGGCTTTGCTGCTCTGCTCAACGGCCTGGGCACCCACGAGTGGTTGACGGTGCTGCTCGCCAACGGCATTGGCGGCGGTATCCAGGTCGTCGCCACCTTCATCCCGGTGATCGCGTTCCTGTATCTGTTCCTCTCGGCGCTGGAGGATTCGGGCTACATGGCCAGGGCCGCCTTCGTCATGGACCGCTCGATGCGCGCCGTGGGGCTACCGGGCAAGTCCTTCGTGCCGCTGATCGTCGGTTTCGGCTGCAATGTGCCGGCGATCATGGCGACCCGCACCCTCGAGCACCACCGCGATCGCATCATGACCATCGTCATGGCGCCCTTCATGTCCTGCGGCGCGCGGCTGCCGGTGTACGCCCTGTTCGCCGCCGCCTTCTTCCCCGTCGGTGGTCAGAACGTCGTGTTCGGGCTCTACCTGATTGGCATCGCCGTGGCAGTGCTGACGGGCCTGATCATGAAGAACACCCTGCTCAGGGGCGAGACGACGCCGTTCGTGATGGAGCTGCCGCCCTATCACCTGCCCAGGCTGAAAGGTGTGGCGGTGCGCACCTGGGACCGCACCAAGAGCTTTGCCTTCCGGGCCGGGAAGGTCATCGTCCCCATGGTGCTGGTTCTCAATTTCCTGAACGCGCTGGGCACCGACGGCAGCTTCGGCAACGAGGACAGCGAGAATTCGGTGCTCAGCAAGGTCGGTCGCACCATCGCGCCGGCCTTCTCGCCCATGGGCCTGGACGAGGAGAACTGGCCGGCCGCCGTCGGCATCTTCACGGGCGTGCTGGCCAAGGAGGCAGTGGTCGGAACATTGGACTCGATGTACTCGGCCCTGGCCGAGGGCGAAACGCCCGCGCGGGAGCCCGCGCCGAATGGTGGCTTCAGCCTGTTGGCGGGCCTCTCGCGTGCCTTCGCGACCATACCGGCCGGTCTCGGCGATGCCCTGAGCAGGTGGAGCGACCCCCTTGGCTTCGGCCAGGTGGGCAGTGCCGAGGCGGCGGCCGCCGAGCAGGGGCTGGCCACGGGGACATTCGGGGCGATGGCGGCGCGGTTCGACGGAGCGGCCGGTGCCTTCGCCTATCTGCTGTTCATCCTGCTCTACTTCCCGTGCACCGCAGCCCTGGCCGCGGTTTACCGAGAGACGAGTGCAGGCTGGACCCTGTTCGTGGCCGCCTGGACGACCGGGATCGGGTACGTCACCTCGACCGTTTTCTACCAGGCGGCGGTATCCGCGCGGAATCCGGGGGCCTCCGCCGCCTGGATCGGCGGCATGCTGGCGCTGTTCGTCGTGGTGATCCTCGCCCTGCGCGTGTGGGGCATGCGCCAGAGGCAGCGCTTCCGCGCCGCCTTGGCCGACGGCGCCTGACCCGGGGCTTCCGCGAGGAGAGCGCCATGATCCTCTCAGATCTGCGAGCCTACCTGGCCGGCCGCAAGCGCGCCCCGCTGGCGGACATGGTCCATCGCCTCGATGCCGACCCCGAGGCCCTGAGGGGAATGCTCACCTTCCTGGAGCGCAAGGGCAGGGTGCGGCGGGTGGCTCCAGGTGGGGGCTGCCCCGGGGGCTGCTGCGGGTGCGACTCGGCGAGCGCCGAGGTCTTTGAATGGGTCGAGCCCGAGGGCGGCTGAACCGCCGCGGCCCGCCCCATGGGAGTCCGTCGCCTCAGCGCCGGGGCCGGCCATGACGCCGAGGCGCTTCTCGTCATCGGGGTGCACCGCGAGGAGCTGGCATTCGGCGAGCGTGTTGCAGCCACCCTTGCCGAGGGCGACCAACCGCTGGCGCTCGATCTGCTGCGCATCCCCGAGGGCATATCGGGCCGTCATCCCCGAGCCGATCAACGTTACCAGTTCGAGCTGCAGCATCGGGCGATCTACCAGCAGATCCAGGAGCTCGCCGGCGGGCACCGGCTACTCATCGACCTGCACCGCGGGGAAGACGACGGGGGGCCGTGCGCCGACGTCATCTGTTCACACGACGGGCTGCTCGACTGCATGCGGGCGCGCTCGGCGAGCCTACGCGGTGGGGCAGCGGGTCCGCGTCCGGCCCTGGTCAGGACGGTGAGGCTGATCCGGGCAGGGGAGCCGCTCGACCGCGACTCCGCCTCGGCCCGGACGGTCATCCCGCCGGAGGTCTGGAGCAGCGCCGAGCTCCTGTTCGTGGGGCTGGAGGTGTATCTGCCGTCCCAGGGGATGGGCTGCCCCGCTGACTGGGGGTTCGCCGCGGGCCTGATCTCGGACATCATCGATTGCGCCGCACGCCTGGCGCGGAACTAGCTGCCTTCGCCACGATCTCAACGACTCGGCCTCAGGGCCGACGCAGCGGTGGACAGGTTGAAGCCCGGGTGGAACGAGACGCCGACCGATCGTATGGGCAGAGGCTGACGCCGATCAATGTCACGATGCGCCTGCTTCGCTATGTTGCCGAGGGCTGGTCGAAGCACCATCGTCGGCCGACAGAGCAGAGTCCTTTCGGAGAAATCGATGAAGACCCCATCGTTGTTCGCGGCTTCAGTGGTGGCGGCCGCCGGCTTGGCGCTCGCCTCCTGGAGCGTCGTCGCGGATGAGCCGATCACCCCCATCCGCCCCGTGCAAGAGATCAACCTCGCCCAGGTGGCGCTGGGCAAGAAGCTCTATTTCGACCCGCGCCTGTCCAAGTCGGGCTTCATTTCCTGCAACTCCTGCCACAACCTGAGCATGGGCGGCACGGACAACCTGCAGACCTCCATTGGTGACCATTGGCACAAGGGACCGATCAATGCCCCGACCGTGCTCAACTCCAGTCTGAACGTCGCGCAGTTCTGGGATGGGCGCGCCAAGGACCTCCAGGCCCAGGCCGGCGGGCCCATCGCCAACCCCGGCGAGATGGGCTTCTCCCACACCCTGGCCGTCGGCGTGTTGGAGTCGATCCCCGAGTACGTGGTCGAGTTCAAGCAGGTGTTCGGAACCGACAAGATCACCATTGACGAGGTCACACAGGCCATCGCCGAGTTCGAGAAGACCTTGAAGACACCGAACGCGCGCTTTGACAGATGGCTGCTCGGTGAGAAGGACGCCATCACACCCTACGAGCTCGCGGGCTATCAGCTCTTCAAGACGAGCGGTTGCGTCGCCTGCCATAACGGCGAGGGGGTGGGCGGTAGCTCCTTCCAGAAGATGGGCGTGGTCAAGCCCTACGAGACCCATAACCCGGCGGTGGGACGGGCTGCGGTCACGGGCAAGGATGCGGACCGCTTCAAGTTCAAGGTGCCGACCCTGCGCAACGTCGAGCTGACCTATCCCTACTTCCACGACGGGGCGGCGAGAACCCTGAGCGAGGCGGTGGAAATCATGGGCCGGCTGCAGCTCGGCAAGGAGCTCACACCGGACGAGAACGCCAAGATCGTGGCCTTCCTCAAGACCCTGACGGGCGATCAGCCCCAATTCCTGATGCCGATCCTGCCGCCATCGACGGACAAGACGCCGCCACCGAAACCGTTCGATTGATCGGATCCCGATCGTGCAACCAAGCCCGGCTCCGCCGGGTTTTTCTGTTTTGGGACCCTTGTGCGCATTCTCTGCGCGCCCGCTTTGAGGATGGCGAAAGCCAAGGGTCGCGTTCACGCCAAGCTTGCGCTAGACTCTTATCTGCTGATCATTCCTAATTAGGAATCATCTGTGAAGCTGGAAGATCAAGAGGTCGCGCGGCGGCTCGAGGAGTTCAAGTCGGTCGCGAAGGGGGCGGGCATCAAGCTCACGCACCAGCGCCTCGAGATCTTCCGTGCCGTCGCTTCGAGCGTCGAGCACCCCAGTGCCGAAGCGGTTTACAAGGCGGTGCAGCGGAGCATGCCGACCGTCTCCCTCGACACGGTATACCGGACGCTCTGGCTGCTCACGGATCTCGGGCTTCTTACAACGCTTGGTCCTCGCCAGGGCAGTGTCCGCTTCGACGCCAACCTGCAGCATCACCACCACTATCTGTGTGTGCGCTGCGGCTTGGTCCGGGATTTCGAGAGTGCCGAGCTCAATGCCCTACATATTCCCGACGCCGTGAATCGTTTCGGCCAGGTGGTGAGCGCCCATGTCGAGGTCCGCGGTGTCTGCGCCGGGTGTGCGAGGGAGCTGGCCGAAGTGGCACCCGCAGAACCTCCCAATCCTCGAGATGTTAGAGAAGGAGCAGATGATGTGTGAGAGAAGCGAGCTCACCACCACGACCGGTTGTCCCTGGGTGACAACCAGATTGAACACCATTGCAGCCACGATCGGAGGCAAAGATGAGCGCAGAAGCTGAAGCGAACGCGGGCAAGTGCCCGGTCATGCACACGACGACTGGAGCGAAGTCGAACCGGGACTGGTGGCCGAACCAGCTGAACCTGAAGCTGCTCCAGCAGAACTGCCCCATGTCCAATCCCTTGGGCGAGAGCTTCAGCTACGCCGAGGCGTTCAAGAAGCTCGACCTCGGGGCCGTGAAGCAGGACCTCTACGCCCTGATGACCGACTCCCAGGACTGGTGGCCGGCGGACTACGGTCACTACGGGCCGCTCTTCATCCGCATGGCCTGGCACGGCGCGGGCACCTACCGCATCGGGGACGGTCGCGGCGGGGCAGGCTCTGGCCAGCAACGCTTCGCGCCGCTCAACAGCTGGCCGGACAATGTGCTCCTTGACAAGGCGCGGCGGCTCCTCTGGCCGATCAAGCAGAAGTACGGCAACAAGCTTTCCTGGGCCGACCTCATGATTTTGGCCGGTAACTGCGCCCTGGAGTCGATGGGCTTCAAGACCTTCGGCTTCGGCGGCGGGCGCGCGGACGTCTATGAGCCGGAGGAGGACACGTACTGGGGATCGGAGACCGAGTGGCTCGGCGACACGCGCCACACCGGTGGCCGGGATCTCGAGAATCCGCTGGCCGCCGTCCAGATGGGTCTGATCTACGTGAACCCGGAAGGACCGGGCGGCAAGCCGGATCCGATCCAGTCCGGCAAGGAGGTCCGGGAGACCTTCGCGCGCATGGCGATGAACGACTACGAGACCGTCGCCCTCACCGTCGGCGGTCACACCTTCGGTAAGTGCCACGGCGCGGGCGATGCCGCGCTGGTCGGCCCCGCCCCGGAGGCCGCCCCCATCGAGCAGATGGGCCTCGGCTGGAAGAGCAGCTTTGGCAGCGGCAAGGGTGGCGATGCGATCGGCAGCGGGCTGGAAGGGGGCTGGACGCCCACCCCGACCCGATGGGACATGAGCTACCTGGACATGCTTTTCGGCAACGAGTGGGAGCTGACGAAAAGCCCCGCCGGCGCCTGGCAGTGGACGCCGAAGGAGGCGACCGACAAGAACATGGCCCCGGCTGCCCACGATCCGTCAAAGCGCGTCCCGATCATCATGACCGATGCGGACATGGCGATGCGCATGGACCCGATCTACGAGCCGATTGCCCGGCACTTCCACGCGCACCCGGAGGAGCTCGCAGACGCCTTCGCCCGCGCCTGGTTCAAGCTGACCCATCGCGACATGGGCCCGCGCTCGCGCTACCTCGGGCCGGAGGTCCCGGCAGAGGAGCTGATGTGGCAAGACCCCGTACCCAAGGTCGATCACGCGCTCATCGACGCGGCCGACAGCGCCGACCTCAAGGCCAAGGTCCTCGCCTCGGGGCTGTCCATCGCCGAGCTGGTCGCGACCGCCTGGGCCTCGGCGGCCACCTACCGCGGCTCCGACAAGCGCGGTGGGGCGAACGGGGCGCGCATCCGTCTCGCGCCCCAGCGGGACTGGGAGGCCAACCAGCCGGCCCAGCTGGCGAAGGTGCTGGAAGGTCTGGAGGGAATCCAAAAGGGCTTCAACGCCGCGCAGGCCGGCGGCAAGCGGGTCTCCCTCGCCGACCTGATCGTCCTTGGCGGCTGCGCAGCCATCGAGCAGGCGGCGAAGAACGCCGGACAGGCGGTGGAGGTGCCCTTCGCCCCGGGGCGCACGGATGCCACCCAGGAGCAGACCGATGTGGACGCCTTCGCCGTGCTCGAGCCGGTCGCGGACGGCTTCCGCAACTACCAGAAGGCCAAGTACAGCGTGTCGGCCGAGGAGCTGCTGATCGACAAGGCGCAGCTCCTGACCCTGACCGCGCCCGAGATGACGGTCCTCGTCGCCGGCATGCGGGCGCTTAACGCCAATGTCGGAGGGTCCCAGCACGGCGTCTTCACCAAGCGCCCCGAGACCCTCACCAACGACTTCTTCGTCAACCTGCTCGACATGAGAACCGAGTGGAAGCCGACGTCGGAAGACGCGGATGTATTCGAAGGGCGTGACCGCACAACGGGCGAGCTCAAGTGGACCGCCACCCGGGTCGACCTGATCTTCGGCTCCAACTCGCAGCTGCGTGCCATTGCAGAGGTCTACGGACAGGGCGATGGGCAAGAGAAGCTCGTGCAGGACTTCGTGGCGGCCTGGAGCAAGGTGATGAATGCGGACCGGTTCGATCTGGCATGAGCTTGGGTGAGCGGCCTTGCTTCGAGGGCTTCAAGTGCGCGGCCGCGACCGGATGTTTGGTGGTCAGGGCCCGGTCGCGGCTACGCAAGACCTGAGTGCGCCTGTGGAGTCCGTGAAAACGTTATCAGGGCGGCGTTTCAATTTGCTTCGAAACGCCGCCCTCAGGCCAAGCCGCAGCGGAGCTCGGGGAATGTCCAGCGCTATGACCACCGCGAAGGCAAGGACGACTGCACCCAGGCCGGCAAAACCTGCTGCGCCTGAGGCGATTAGCGCCATCCCTCAGCTGGGCGCCACGGGGTCGATCATCACGACCTGCCCGTCGATGGCCTCGGCAACGGCATCTGCAGCCCGCTGCGAGAGCTCCGGCTCCGCTTGGTCGCCGGCGGTGTCCGCCCGCACCGCCGGGGTGAGGTCTGCCAATGCGGGAGGACATCATGCTTGAAATTGCGATTCCGGGTGGCGAGACCTTGCGCCTGGATTACCTGGTGGCCGACTTCAACGGCACCCTTGCTTGCGACGGCCTGCTGCTTTCCGGTGTGGCCGCGGCGTTGGGCCGATTGGGAGAGAGGCTCGCCATCCATGTGGTGACGGCGGACACCTTTGGCCGGGTCCGGGAGGCCCTCGCGGAGCTGAGCTGCACGCTCGCGATCCTCCCCCCTGGCGGCCAGGATCTCGCCAAGCGCCGCTATGTCGAGGATCTGGGCGCGAGCCGGTGCTGTTGCCTGGGCAACGGGCGCAACGACCGGCTGATGCTGACGGCTGCGGGCTTGAGCATCGCCGTTGTGCAGGGGGAGGGGGCAGCCGTCGAGAGCCTCATGGCGGCGAGCGTGGTGGCGCCTGATATCCAGACCGCCCTGGGCCTGCTGCTCGAGCCGGCACGGCTGGTCGCGACCCTGCGGGTCTAGCAGGGAGCAATCGGCGCGCTCGGGAGAAACTTGAACTACTTGGGGTTATCCTGCTTTCTAGATAACATTCCGGAGCGGGGTGTTATCCGGAAGCAGCGCCAGCATCGGCTTGCGATTCTTGTGAACAGGCGGGCTGGCTGGCAAGTTATCCCAAAACTACAGAACTACTTGTTTTTGCGGCAACCAGCGAACACGTAAGGTGATCTCGATATGATAGATAACATAAAAGCAGCAGAAGAGCTAGTTGAAAAGATGAAGGAAAACCTGCCCATTTTTGCTTATCCGACGAAAAGCCTGCGAATCTCGTTGAATAATAGCAACAACATAAACCTAAAGTCAAAGAGCTTGTTGAGAATCAAGGATGTCCTGTATATGGGGAACGAGGGGGGAATATGTTGCGCAATAGCCGTTAACAAGGAAGGAGAATTGTTGATTGTTTCTTTAACCCATTTAAACATAGATGCAAAGCAGCCTCTTGCAAAAGAGATAAAGTCATACCAGTTCAAGAGAAGAAAAGCTCTATCAAATACAGCGTAAAGCTTGGAGCAAAATAGTACATTCAATAAAAAACCTAACATGCCAATCAAGCCGGGGCAATACTGCGCATCCAGCTCAGCGCTATTGGTAAACATCGTGCCGGCGCAGTATTGCCCGGCTTATGGGTGACGTTGGACAACATAAAGGAGCACCATGTCAGTACTCGGAAGACAAGCCATTCTGCAAGCGATCGAACAAGGCGCTATATCCATCACGCCGTTTACACCTGAGCTGGTGGGGCCTGCATCGGTTGATCTTATGTTGGCCAGTACCTTTCGCGTATTCAGAAAGGTGCATCAAGTAATTGAGGTGCGAGAGAACACCGATTATCGAGAACTCACTGATAAGACAGAGGTGCCTAGCGGTAAGCATATCCTCGTCATGCCGGGCGAAACAGTCCTTGGGATTACAAGGGAGCGTCTACGATTGGGGCCAGGTCTTTGTGGCTGGTTGGAGGGTCGTAGCCGTTTCGCCCGTCTCGGACTGATGGTTCATATAAGTGCCCCCTTCATGGGACCCGGAATAGACAGCCAGCAGGTTTTGGAAATGAGCAACTTCGGCCCAGCACCGTTAGAGGTCTATCCGGGCATCCCAATTTGTCAGTTTGTTTTCCAGAAACTGGATGGAAATGAACAATATGAAGGACGCTTCGCCGGTCAGACGGAAGAGTCCTTCTAGGAGTGCCCAACAAAGCGATCAACTCGGACGCTTGACCGCGTCGCACATTCCCTACTGCTCAGGCACGCCGCCGTCAAGCGCCGGTTATCGCAACGTTATCCGTTGCCCGAATATCTTCTTTGGGTCGGGAACGGACGGTCGAAGACATCGGTGCGGAGTCGATGTCAGATTCGTCA
>JARRNE010000008.1:0-12668 GCA_037385305.1 Chromatiaceae bacterium
CGGCTGGCCGAGCAGATGTTCTTCGGCTTTTACGGCGCGCCGTTCGTGCAGGCGCTGCTCGGCCTCGACGCCGGCAGCGACGTGCGGCCATTGCCTGCCATCTCTCCGGAGGCGCGCTCGGCACGACGCGCACAGGCGGATGCGTACAAGGCGAAGCTGCAGACCGGCGGGCTCGACGAAGCCCTGACCCGGGCGGTGCTGTACGTCACCGCGGCCGAGCGGATGATTGACCAGCGATGCGCGCTCGCCTTGAACGTCGCGCGCCAGCAGCTCATGCATCTTTCACTGACCGAGTTCAAGGTGATGGTGCGGGACCAGTTCTTCGTGCTGCATCTCGAGCGCGAGCGGGCGGTGGAGGCGATTGCGTCCCTGGTACCGGAGGCGGACGCGCGAAAGGCGCTGCTCGAGCAAGTGCAAACGATCATCGGCGCCGGCGATCCCCCGCTGGCCGCCGAGCGCGAGCGCCTCGCCCGGCTCTCGCAGGTGCTGTCGCTGCCCATTGAGCCGCCGGCAGCATCGGCAACGTTTGGTGCACCCTCAGGGACCAGAGGGCGCGCGCGGCGTTCCAGGCCGTCGCATTAGCACACGGGGTGAGACCATGCAGACCAACGTGAACAAGACATTCGATGAGATCGTGCCCGGCGACGCTGCATCGGTCCAGCGCACATTGCAGGCCGGCGACGTCCGGGCCTGGGGCGCGGCCTTCGGCGAAGTGGACATGCTCGCCGGCCCGGGCGAGAGCCAGGGGGCTGCCGGTATCGTCACGGCCATCCTGACCGCGCTGGCCGGCTCAGCCCTCCCGGGACCCGGGACCTCGATCCGCGCGATCTCAGTGCAGATCAAGGGCGCGCTGCCGATCACCGTGGCGATGACGGCGCAGCTCGTCGTGCGGGAGAAGCGCTCGGATCAGGGGATTGTCGTGCTGGAAGGCCGGTGCACGGACCCAGCGGGTCGGGTCGTCGCGACCGCAATCCTGGACGTTCTGGCGCCGACAACGCGGCAGCAGTATCAGGTGGCGGAGCATCGACTCGATGCGCTGGTCGAACGCTGCAACGATCTCAAGCCGATGCTCACCGGCGTGGTGCACCCGTGCAGCACCGATGCGTTGGCCGGAGCGGTCGAGGCCGCCGAGGCCGGACTGATCGTTCCCGTGCTGTTCGGCCCTGAGGCGGAGATCCGGCAAATTGCCGATGATGCGCACCTGGACATCGACAAGTGCCGCATCGTGGCCACCGACGGCCCCGAGGACTCGGCGCTGAAAGCGGCCATGGCGGCTGGCGCCGGTGAGGTCGCGGTGCTGATGAAGGGCAGCCTGCACACCGACGTGCTCTTGCACGCGATCATGCAGAAGGAAGCGAAGCTGCGCACCGGGCGGCTAATCAGTCACTGCGCGATGGTGTCGGTGCCGACCTATGCGCGCCGCGTTATCGTCAGCGACGTGGCGCTGAATATCGCACCCGACACCGACCAGAAGCGCGATATCTGCCAGAACGCGATCGGTTTCGCGCGTGCGCTCGGCATCGACCTGCCGAAGGTGGCCGTGCTGGCGGCGGTGGAAATGGTGCGGACCCGGATGCAGGCGACGCTCGACGGTGCGATCCTCGCGAAGATGGCAGACCGTCGCCAGATCGTCGGGGGCATCGTCGACGGGCCGCTCGACCTCGACGCCGCAGTGGACCCCGAAGCCGCGCGGATCAAGCAGATCGCATCGCCGGTCGCGGGCCTCGCCGATGTCCTGATCGTGCCGAACATCGAGGCCGGCAACATGGTTTACAAGAATCTCGCCTTCATGGCCGATGCGCAGACGGCGGGCCTCGTGGTCGGTGCACGGGTGCCGGTGATCCTGACCAGCCGTGCCGACACCGCCGCCGCGCGCCGCTTCTCGGCCGCAGGCGCCGTGCTGTACGCCGACGCGCTGGCGCGCGATCCCGCCATCCTGCTGCCCGAAACCGCGGAGTGAACGGCCATGAGCGAGGCGATCGTGGTCTTCAACGCGGGCTCCACCAGTCTGAAGTTCGGCGCCTACGCGGTGGACGCGACCGGATCGCTAACCCTGCTCTGCCGCGGCCGGATCGACAGCATGCACGGCGACCCGCATTTCGTGGTCCGCGACGCCGCGGGCAAGCCCATGGATGCGCATGAGTGGGGGGAAGGCCATGCGATCGACCACAAGACCGGGCTCCACTTCGTCATCACCTGGCTCGAAGCTCACCTCGCCGACACCAGGGTCGGGGCGGCCGGCCACCGCGTGGTGCTCGGTGGGACTCGCTTCGAGGCACCGGTGCGGTTAGATGGCGACGTGCTGAATTACCTCGACTCGCTGGCGGCCATCGAGCCTTCGCACCAGCCTTTCAACGTGGCCGGCGCCCGGGCGTTCGCCGAGGCTTTCCCGGGTCTGCCCCAGGTCGCCTGCTTCGACAGCTCGTTCCATCGCACGATGCCGGAGGTGGCGCAGACATACGCACTTCCTAAGGAGGTGCGCGATACCGGCGTGCGCCACTGGGGTTACCACGGCATCTCCTACGACTACATCAGCCGGCAGTTGCCGAAGTTCGCGCGCGAGGCGCGGCGGGTGATCGTCGCCCATCTCGGCGGCGGCGCCAGCATGTGCGCGATGCTGGACGGGCGCAGCGTCGATACGACGATGGGCTTTGCCGGCATGACCGGCCTGCCGATGGCGACGCGCTCGGGCGACGTGCCGCAGGACGCGCTGCTGTACCTGCTGCGCCGCAAGCTGTTTGACGAAGCCGCGCTCGAGAAGATGCTGTACGAGCGCTCGGGCTTGCTGGGACTGTCGGGCATCAGCGGCGACATGCGGGTGCTGCAGGAGAGCACGGATCCGCGCGCGCTCGGAGCGGTCGCGTATCTCGTCTACGCGATGGCAAAGTACGCAGGCGCCTATGCCGCCGTGCTCGGTGGGCTGGACGCTCTCGTCTTCACGGCCGGCATCGGCGAAAACTCTGTGCCGGTGCGCGCGGCCTTGTGCGCCAAGCTGGCATGGCTTGGCGTGAAGCTGGACGAGCGAGCGAACACGTCCGGCGGCCCACGCATTTCGGCTCCGGATAGCGGCGTGTCAGTCTGGGTCATTCCCACCAACGAGGAACTGATGATCGCGCAGCATACGCTTGCACTCGTTCGTCCTTCGCTTCCTTAGCTGGACTTTGGAGATTTGACAGGGCGATGGGTCCGGCGCTCTGGCCGGCCGGCAAGCTCCGGATCACCGAGTCGGGTGGAGCCGAGCTGCGTCCCGTCGTGCATCGGCTGCCGCGATGGGACGCACGAGAGCATGACAATAGCGTTCCCGCTACGCATGAAACCTGACGCATAGCAACGACTTAAGGAATACTCATCATTCAACCCAATGCCGACCAGGCCAAGGCTTCTGACTCCAAGCCCGAAGCCCATGCCGAGCCGAAGCCGGGATCGAAGCCCGACGCTGAGGACGATCTGAAATCCCTTCCCATGCCGGAACTGGAGAAACAACTGGGCTCGTCGCCAGACGGCCTCAGCCAGGCCGAGGCGCAGCAACGCCTGCTCCAGTATGGGCCGAACGAGATTGAAGAAAAGACGGCCAATCCGTTCCAAAAATTCCTCACCTATCTTTGGGGCCCCATCCCGTGGATGATCGAAGCGGCCGTGATCCTTTCCGCGGTATCCCGGCATTGGCCGGACTTTGGCATCATCCTCCTTCTGCTTGTGGCCAACGCCGTGGTCGGATTCTGGGAGGAACACCAGGCGGGCAATGCCATCGCCGCCCTGAAGGCCAAGCTCGCGATCGAGGCGAGGGCAAAGCGTGATGGGAAGTGGACCTCCCCGGAGGCGCGTGAGTAGGTGCCGGGCGACGTCATCCGCGTGCGCCTGGGCGACATCGTGCCGGCGGATGCGCGCTTGCTGGCCGGTGACCCGATAGAAGTGGATCAGTCGGCACTGACCGGGGAGTCGCTGCCCGCCACGCGCAACCCTGGCGAGGCGGTGTTTTCGGGGTCGATCATCCGCCAGGGCGAAATCGACGCGATGGTCTTTGCCACGGGTGCGAGCACCTACTTCGGCAAGACGGCGCAGCTGGTGCAGGAGGCGCTCACCGTCAGCCACTTTCAGCGCGCCGTGCTGAAGATCGGCAATTACTTGATCATCCTCGCGGCGACTCTAGTGGCGGTGATTATTACCGTTGCGATTTTCCGCGGCGACCCGATGCTCACCACCTTGCAGTTCGCCTTGGTGCTGACGGTGGCCGCAATTCCGGTGGCGATGCCGACGGTGCTGTCCGTGACCATGGCGGTCGGCGCGCGCCTGCTGGCCAAGAAAGAGGCGATCGTGACCCGCCTGGCCGCCATCGAGGAATTGGCGGGCGTGGACGTGCTCTGCTCGGACAAGACCGGCACCCTGACCCAGAACCGGCTGACGCTCGGCGATCCGTTCAGCGTGAACGATGTCCCTGCGCTGAAGAAGGCCGACTGCGGCATCGCCGTTTCGGGCGCGACGGACGTGGCGCGTGCGGCGGCATCCATCGTGCTGATGACGCCTGGCCTGTCGGTGATCATCTTTGCTGCTGGCGGTGTTGGGCACGCAGCTGGTGGCGACGCTGATCGCGGTTTATGGGGTGTTTATGACACCCCTCGGCTGGGGCTGGGCGCTGCTCGTGTGGGGCTATGCGCTGGCGTGGTTCCTCGTGACCGACCGCGTGAAACTGCTCGCGTATCGGGTGTTCGATCCAACTGCCGCGCCTCTATTGGCCACGGCACCGGTCGATGTGACACTGCGGTTCACCAATGATCGCTCCGTCATCAAGTTGAACCGTTAGGCGATCGAGTCGTTCCACTCTCCATGGCAAGCGGCGCTGAGCTGTACGAGCAGCGAGACCGCCAAGACGGTCGGGTGGTTTAGGCCTGGGAGCAGGCGGAGCGCGCGTTTCGGAAAAATGCAAGGTTTGGCGGGACGGACGAAGGCTCGGTTAGCCTCCTTCTGAGCCCCATACCCGGGCCTGTTGCCGTATTATGCTGTGATGCTGAAGCATCAGACCGCCAGGTGCGCAATCTTGTCGAGTTACTGTTGGGCCGCGTTGCTGGGTTCTTCCAGACAGATCAAAATCAGCCGGTGGCCCCATCCAGAATTCTTCAGAGGTGCCCGTGCGAGCCGGATGACTGTGTCAGCAGAATCCGTTCGCTTGCCGTGCTTGCGTATCCGACGACTGGTGGGTAAGGCCGTGGCCTGGAGCGCGAGCATCAGAGAGGACACGATCATGCTAGTAACCTTTTCCTGCCCAGCTTACGCAGACATAACGATGTTCGGGGACGTGGCAGTCCGACTGCTTAAACTGATGGGGCACAGCGGTACGGTGCCCAGCGCTCTCCTTGCGGAAGATGTCCAAGCGGCGCTTGAGCGTCTGGAGGCTGCGGTGGAGGCAGGCGAGCAGTTGCCTGAGCCGGACGAATCAGCGCAACGAGAGGACGATGAACCTGCCGTAAGTCTCCCGCACCGCGCACTGCCTTTGATCGAATTGCTCAAGGCTGCGGCAAAGGCAAAATGCAACGTGATGTGGGACAGCAGCAGCTAACTGAAGAAAGGGAGCTCCCCCGACTCTGCCGGGGGGCAGGAGCTGTTTTGACATTTGCGGTAGTTGGCGACGCGTGCTAGACCTAGTCGGGCGAGACGTGCGGTGGCCAACAATGACGGCAGCACCTTTTCGTACAGCAGCGTATGAGGTTTGCGGGTCACCAGGGCGCTCGCAGCCGGTCTTGGCCAGCACTGGCGTGCCCCGTGGTCGGGTGTGATGGAATACAAGGACTACTACGACATCATGGGTGTCGCGCGCGGCGCCACGCAGGACGAGATCAAGCGTGCCTATCGCAAGCTCGCCAGGAAGTATCACCCGGACGTGAGCAAGGAGCCCGACGCCGAAGCGCGTTTCAAGGAGGTCGGCGAGGCCAACGAAGTGCTCAAGGATCCCGAGAAACGCGCGGCCTACGATCAGCTCGGTATGCAGTGGAAGGCCGGGCAGGAGTTCCGTCCACCGCCGGACTGGGACGCCGGTTTCGCGTTCCGTGGCGGTGGCTACACCGCAGGCGACGCTGGCGTTCACAGCGATTTCTTCGAGGAGCTGTTCGGCCATGGCTACGCGCGCCCCAGCGGTACGGCTGGTCGGCGGGACTTCCGTATGCGTGGGGAAGACCATCATGCCAAGGTGTTGATCGATATCGCGGACAGCGTTAGCGGTGCCACGCGCTCTATCTCACTGCGGGTGCCAGAGCTGACCGAAGACGGGCATATCACGACCCGCAACCGTACACTGAGCGTGCGCATCCCCAAGGGTATCCGTCCCGGCCAGCAGATCCGCCTTGCCGGCCAGGGAGGTCCTGGCCTCGGTGGCGCGGAGTCGGGCGACCTTTATCTGGACGTCGAATTCCGCGACCACCCGCTGTATCGCGTCGATGGCGCGGACATCTACCTCGATTTACCTGTCGCACCCTGGGAAGCGGCGCTCGGTGCGAATATCAAGGTGCCGACCCCGTCCGGGAGCATCGACCTCAAGATTCCAGCCAACTCCAAGCAGGGGGGCAAGCTGCGTCTCAAGGGCAGGGGTCTGACCGGCAAGCAGCCCGGCGACATGTATGTGGTCCTGCAGGTGACCTTTCCGCCGGCCAATAGCGACGCCGCCAGGACCCTTTACAAGCAAATGCAAGACCAGCTCGGGTTCAACCCGCGCGCGACGATGGGGGGTTCCTGATCCCATGGACGACAAAGACCAAACGACGCCACCCGTCGAGCTGATTGACGAGCAAACGACTTTCACCCTGGCCGACCTGTGCCGCTGCTGTGCCGTCGAGGGCGAGCTCATCGAGTCCTTAGTGGAGCAGGGGATACTGGAGCCCGCCGGCAGACGCGGCCGCCACTGGTGCTTTCCCTCCAGCAGCCTGCGGCGAGCTCGCATCACGATTCATCTGCAGCGCGATCTTGGGGTCAACCTTGCCGGTGCCGCTCTCGTACTCGATCTGCTCGAACGTATCGACGAACTTGACGCCCGATTGCGCGCAATGAGAGGCGGTCGGTCGAGCTGAGAATTGCACTCGAGGCATGGCGGCGTTGCACACGATTGAAGCACTGCGTGTCGATCCCGTTCAACTGGCGCATCTCCTGGGAGAGATTCGCATCCGGCCTCTCGGCCAAGCGATAAGTGAGGTGGAGCTGCTCGTCCCCAACGGTTGCGATGCCAGGCCACCGGCACACAACCCTCTTGCAACTGACGCGGGATACTTGCCTTGAAAGCGATCAACGGAGAGCTCCAGCCATGACCTATTGCATCGGCATCATGCTCGACGCCGGATTGGTGCTTGCGTCGGACTCGCGTACCCATGCCGGGGTCGACAATTATGCGAGCTTCTGCAAGATGACCCTGTTCGAGCGCGCCGGTGACCGGGTCATCGTTCTATTGAGCTCGGGCAACCTGGCGGGGACACAGGCCGTCATCAGCCTGCTGAAGCAGCGGAGCGCCAGGGATGGGGTACCCAATCTCTGGAGCGCGGAGTCCCTGTTCGACGCCGCGATGCTGGTGTCGGACGCGATGCGGGACGTCGATCGGCGCGACGGCCAACACCTGGCAGCGAGCAGCGGCGGCTTCAACGCCTCGTTCATCCTCGGCGGCCAGATCGCGGGCGAGCCGCCGCGCCTGTTCCGGATCTATGCGGAGGGTAACTTCATCGAGGCGAGCGTGGAGACGGCCTATCTCCAGACCGGGGAGACCAAATACGGGAAGCCGATCATCGATCGGGTAATAACTCGCTCGACCTCACTGAACGATGCAGCAAAATGTGTCCTCGTCTCGTTCGAATCAACGATGCGCAGCAATTTGTCCGTTGGCATGCCGATCGATCTGATCTGCTATGAACGTGATAGCCTCGAAGTGCGGATGCGCCGCCGCTTCGACGAGGGGGATGCGTATTTCAGCGCGCTCGGCAAGCAATGGACGGAAGGCACACGGCAGGTCTTTAGCGGACTGCCCGAGCTGGACTGGTAGGGCCGCCGAGCAGGCCGGCGGAGACCAACGCGATGGATGCACGCGCAGCGGGCTGCGGCAGCCTGGAAAGCGCGGGCCTGGTGATCACCTGCGGGCATGGCGGCAACCGGATTCCCGAGCCCTATCGCAACCTGTTGCGGGCCGATCAGGGGCTGCTCAGCTCCCACCGGGGCTTTGGCGCCGGCGCACTGGTGATGGCAGGGGCCCTGGCAAGGGCGCTGGGGGCGCCGCTGGTGGTCTCCACAGTAAGCCGTCTGCTGGTTGACCTGAACCGATCCATCGGTCATCCGCGTCTCTGTTCCCAGGCGATTCGCAAAGCGCCTGCCGAGGTGCGGGAGCAGATAGTGAAGCACTACTACCGCCGGCGTCTGCGCCGGCGCTCAGCAGGAGTCCGGCCATGAACATCCGAATCGGCTACGAGCTGATCTACGAATGCCCGCAGCCGACCCCGATGATTCTGACCCTCAGCGTGCACTACACGCGGGTCTCCGACATCATCATTCCCGACCACCTCATCGCCGACCCGCCGGTCACGCTCACCGCTTATCGTGACAGCTTCGGCAACTGGTGCAGCCGGATCGTCGCCCCTCAGGGGCAGGTCAGGCTGTCGACCGATGCGCTCGTGAGGGACAGTGGCCTGCCGGACGTGGTTGCGCCCCACGCGCGACAGACGCCGGTCGAGGAACTCCCGGACGAGACCCTGCTGTTCCTGCTCGGCAGCCGCTACTGCGAGACCGACCGCCTGTCCGAGACCGCCTGGCAGCTGTTCGCCCAGACACCGGCCGGCTGGGGGCGGGTCCAGGCGATCTGCGACTACGTGCACCGGCATCTGGTCTTTGGCTACGAGCACGCGAGCCCCACCAAGACCGCCTGGGAGGCCTTCCACGAGCGCACGGGTGTTTGCCGCGACTACGCACACCTCGCCATCACATTCTGTCGCTGCATGAATATCCCGGCCCGTTACTGCACGGGCTACCTCGGCGACATCGGCGTGCCGCCGCCCTACGGTCCGATGGATTTCGCCGGTTGGTTCGAAGCCTATCTTGATGGGCATTGGTACACCTTCGACCCGCGCAACAACACGCCGCGCATCGGGCGCGTGTTGATCGCCCGCGGGCGCGACGCCGCCGATGTCGCCATCAGCAACACCTTCGGGCCCAATACCCTGAAGAGTTTCAAGGTTTGGACCGACGAGGTCAGCGAGGGATGACCCTCGAACGGCCGCCGCGGGCCTAGCGTTGCCGCGCTTTCGCGGCACTTTCTACCGCGCGGCCAACTGGCAACAGTTGGGCGGGGTGTCGGGGTGTGGCCAAGTGCGGCCGCCGCCATCACTCGGCGCTGGCGCACACCCTGCTCGCTGGCCAAGCCCCCGCGTATGGCGTACGCTGATCCCAGGCCCTAAACAGCGAGGCCTGAAACCAGATGGGCTTTCCCTCGTTCCAAATGCCCCGGGGCGGATTGTTTGTCTACGCTCTTGTGGCCTTCCTCGCCGCGGCGCTCGGGTGGGCCGCCGTGTATGCGGTACCCAGCGACTCGGTGGGCGTGCTGCAGCGCTTCGGCAAGTACCTGAGGGAGGTGCCCCCAGGCCTCCACTTCAAGCTGCCTTTGGGCATTGACCTGGTCACTATCGTCCCCGTCAAACGCCAGCTCAAGCAGGAGTTCGGCTTCGCCACGCCCGGTGCCACCAACCCCTACCAGTACCCGCAAGAGCCCGAAAAGGAATCGCAAATGGTCACCGGAGACCTCAATGCGGCGCTGGTGGAATGGGTGGTCCAATATCGGATCTCCGACCCGGAAAAATTCCTGTTCAAGGTCCGCGAGCCCAGCGCGACCCTGCGCGATGTCTCCGAGTCGGTGATGCGGGAGGCGGTCGGCGACCGCACGGTCGATGAAGTCATCACCATCGGCCGCCAGGAGATCGAGGTCGAAGCGCTTGCCAAGATGCAGCAGCTGGCGACCAAGTACGAGATGGGCGTCAGCATCGACCAGGTGCAGTTGAAAAACATCAACCCGCCAAAACCGGTACAGGAGTCATTTAACGAGGTCAACCAAGCCCAGCAGGAGAAGGAAAAGCTCATCAATCAGGCACGGCGGGACTACAACAAGGTGATCCCGCTCGCGGAGGGCCAGAAGGACCAGCGCATCCGTGAGGCCGAGGGTTATCGGCTCAAGCGCATCAACGAGGCGGAGGGAGACGCCGCCCGCTTTGACGCCGTGCTGACCGAGTACGTCAAGGCTCCGGAAGTCACCGGGCGGCGCATCTACCTGGAGACGCTCCAAGCTGTCCTGCCGAATCTGCGCTCCAAAATCGTCGTCGATGACGCAGTGCGCGGGATCCTGCCGCTCCTGAACCTTGACGCGGAGAAGGGAGCAAAGCAGTGAGCGCGACCAAGCCGATTATCCTCCTGGTTTTGGCCGCCCTCGCGGCGTTCATCCTGTTGAGCTCGCTCTACACCGTGAGCGAGATCGAGCAGGTAATCATTACGCAATTCGGCCGCCCGGTCGGCGATCCCGTCACCAAGGCAGGGCTCAAGCTCAAGGTGCCGTTCGTCCAGGACGTGAATCGGATCGACCGGCGCATCCTCGAATGGGATGGCAGCCCGACCGACATGCCAACCAAGGACAAGCTGTACGTCGCCGTGGACCTGTTCGCACGCTGGCGGATCACCGACCCCCTCCAGTATTTTCTGCGGCTGCGCGACGAGCGCAGCGCCCAATCCCGTTTGGACGACATCCTGGGCAGCGAGACACGCAACGCCGTCGCCAAGCATGAGCTGATCGAGATCGTTCGCACCAACAAGAACCGTGTCCCGGTGCGGGACGCCGTGCTCGCCGACCCGAACAACGCCGCCGGAGCACTGGTCCCGATACAGAAGGGGCGCGAGCGGGTCGAGCACGAGATCTTCGCCGCCGCCTCGCCGAAGCTTCAAGTGTTCGGGATTTCGCTGCTGGACATCCGCTTCAAGCGCATCAACTACAACGAGAGCGTTCGCCCGAAGATCTACGACCGCATGATCAGCGAGCGTCGGCAGATCGCCGAGCGGTTCCGTTCGCAGGGCAAGGGCGAGGCTGCCCGCATCCTCGGTAACCGTCAGCGGGATCTGGACAAGATCCAGTCCGAGGCCTATCGACGGGTCGAGGAGATCCGCGGCGAGGCGGACGCCAAGGCGACCGAGATTTACGCCCGCGCCTACAACCAGAGCCCGCAGGCAGTGGAGTTCTACGAGTTCACCCGGACCATGAAGACGTACAAGTCCGTCATCGCTGCAAATACAACGTTAATACTTTCGACCGAGAGCGACCTGTTCAAATTCCTCAAAGGCATGGCCACGTTGACGCGCGAGCCGAGCGCTCAGCCGCAGCCGAGCGCTGTCGGCGGCACGATGCACACGCCCTGAACGCCCGGCGACTTCTTGAGGTACGTGAACGAGCAGAGGCCGCAGCCGAAGTCATCGAGCGCCAAACGGCTACCGTGATGCTTGATTGCCACCATGAGCTCAATGGCATAGCTGAGGTTATAGAATGCTGGCCCATCAAGGGGGCCTGATCGCAATTGGCGAGCACAGAAACTTCTCGTGCCTTTCCCCCTCATACCTGTTAATGTAGCGGGTGAGAGGACAAACCGATCTCCCGATCGGGACAAGGCGCCCGGCTATTTCGACGAAATCCCACCGATTTCCCGCAAGGTTCGTAGCCCCTGCCTCCCTGTGCCGATAGAACGGCACTCCGCTGTCGAAGAAAATCTCGTGCTTGGTGTTTTTCGATGGTGTCAAATTAATCCAATGCACAAAATTTCGAGAGACAGACAGAGATGAACATCTACGTAGGCAACCTTCCGTATAGTGTCACCGACGCCGATCTGCGCCAGACCTTCTCCCGTTTTGGTGAGGTGTCCCAGGTCAACCTGATCAGCGACAAGTTCAGCGGTGAATCCAAGGGCTTCGGCTTCGTGGAGATGGAGAACAATTCGCAGGCGGATACCGCGATCAAGGCCCTCAACGGCACCGACATGAAGGGCCGCAACATCACGGTCAACCAGGCCAAGCCCAAGACCGATCGCCCCTCACGCGGGCAGCGTTACTAGACCTGACGGTCGGCGCCGTCGGCCGGATCCGGAACCTTGCTCCGTGACCGGCAAAACAAGAGCCCGGCTTCGGCCGGGCTTTTCGTTTGTCGGGGGAAACGCACGGCGTTCGCCGGCACATCGGGACGTTTCCCAATCAGTGGTGCCCCCAAACTTCCAGGACTCTGATCCGCTCTTTGAGCTTGTCGATCTCGGACTGCTCCCCTGCACGGGGCGGTGGTGAGGCGGAGACCGAAGGCGTACGGCTCGCGGGTGGCGGAGCCGCCGTCAGGGGAGCACCGCGGCTGGCGGCCGGAGCACCGGGACTGCCGTAGCCACCCGGGCCACCATAGCCATAACCGGGACCGCCGTAGCCACCCGGGCCGCCGTATCCATAACCGGGACCGCCGTAGCCACCCGGGCCGCCGTAGCCGTATCCAGGACCACCATAGCCGCCCGGGCCTCCATAGCCGTAACCAGGACCATGGAATACTGATGAGGAGGATGTATGAACAATCGAAAAGCCTTGCGGCGAACAGTCGCTGTGATTCTCGGAAGCGCCCTGATCTGCACGGCGGGGAGCGGCTTCGCCTT
>JARRNE010000009.1:0-16718 GCA_037385305.1 Chromatiaceae bacterium
TGAAGGGCTCGGCCTGTTTGATTTCTCAGGCTACGGGCCGAGTCCGAGTGAGTTTCTCGATACCCTTGCCAAGAATCGTTGGGCGGTGGAAGGATTTGAGCTCGTCCGCGCCGGCGCGATACCGGATCTCGACGATCCCTGCGGGCGGTACCTGACCTTTCGCCAGCTCATCCACTGCGGCGAGACCCAGGAAGCCACCGGCCTGCCGAATCTCCCGAAGCAGGTCGAGAGCTACAACGCACTTCTCGATCTCGCAACGCATGTTCTGGACCCCATGATCGAGTACTTCGGCATGATTCGCCTCACTTACGGTTTCTGCTCGCCCGAGCTTGCGAGGAAGATCCCCGGGCGCATTGATCCCAAGCGGGACCAGCACGCAGCGCACGAGCTAAACCGCCGGGGTCGGGCGGTGTGCGAGCGTCTGGGCGCCGCCGTCGATTTCATCGTTGACGACGAGAGCATGTTGGAGGTCGCTCAGTGGGTCGTCGCCAACACCCCGTTTGACCGGCTTTATTTCTACGGCGACGACAAGCCTATACACGTGAGCGTTGGGCCAAATCACGACCGGCAGATTGTGCGGATGGTGCAGACCAAGTCGGGAAGCCTGCTGCCCCGCGTTGTTTGCCGGGATGATTTCCTCGCCCAAGCGTGAGCCGCAATCCGTTCGCCGAATAGTGGCTGATCAGGTGGACGTGCAGGTGCATGACCGTCTGGCCGGCGGCCTCGCCGACGTTGACCCCCACGTGGAAGCCGTCCGGCTGGTGCTCGCGGGTCAGGTCGTCCGCGGCTTGGCGGAGGGCCTGCCGGATCTCGGCTATGTCTTCGGAGGCGGCCTGGAACAGGCTTGGGAAATGGCGGCGGGGAATGATGAGGGTGTGCCCGGGCGAGACCGGGAAGCCGTCGCGAATCGTGAGGGTCAGGGGTGATCGGGCGACGACCTGCTGGGGATCGGGAGGGCAGAAAGGGCAGGCGGTGTGCATTTCATGCGTCCGGCGGTCTTAGGTTGGAATACCTTGCCGATAAGACAGATCGGTAGCACGGCCTTCTCGACGCAGTGCCCGGGTAACGCTCGAAGGATGATCCATCCGGAGCACGCCGGCTTTCTCCCCTCCGAGTTGAAATCGGGAGGAAACACCGGTCGTTTCGCCGGCCAATGTGGGCAGGCGCGACGGCGCGGGCGTCATGGCGTAGGCATCGCGATCGATGTGGCCCTTTCGAGCTGAAGCCCGACTACACGGTCGATGATCTGCAGGAGCGCGTGGCGGAGCTGTGCGAAAACGGCAACGAGGAGATTGCCTACGAGATGCTGCGGTCCGGCAAGGCCTACTCGCCCGACGAGGCAGCAGCGGCGCGGGCTGCGAAGGAACGGTACGCCGATGCGGCGAGCTAGAGCAGCCGGGGGGCGAGGGGGCTTTTGCGACACCCTCCTAAGGGGGCGGCGGATTCGGTAAGGCACCAAGCGGGCTTCGGCGCCGTCCGCGGGGAAATCCCCCCTGCCCCCCTTTGCCAAAGGGGGGCCGATAGCGGCTGTCGGCAAGATTGGTCCGAACGCCGCACCACTCGTTGGCGTCACAGCCGCACGGTCGCGCCTACCGGGCACAGTGTCAGGCGCTCCAAGAGTCGGCGGTCTCTCTGCGCCAGCTCGACGACCTTATGGGGCGGCTCCCCGAGCCATTCGTCGGACAACTGGTAGGTGCCCCAGTGCATGGGCAGGATGCGGCGGGCGTCCAGGTCGGATGCGGCCCGCAAGGCGTCTTGCGGATTCATGTGCTGCCGGCGCATGAACCACTCCGGCTCGTAGGCGCCGATGGGCAGCAAAGCGGCGTCGGGGCTGCCGACGCGGTCTGCGATCGCGCGGAAGCCTGAGAAGTAGGCGGTGTCGCCGGCGTGGTACACGCGCTTGCCACCGCCTTCCAGGACGTAGCCGCCCCAGAGTGTCTTGTTGGTGTCGGTCAGCCCGCGGCGGCTCCAGTGCTGGCTCGGCACCAAGGTGATGGACGCGCCCCCCGCCCGGATGGTCTGCCACCATGCGAGCTCCTGGACCTCCCGATAACCGAGCCGCCGCAGCGCGGGCCCCAGACCCATCGGCACGACGGCCAGGGGCGCATCGGCGAAATGGCGCAGCGTTCGCGTGTCCATATGGTCGCGATGGCTGTGCGTGACCAGAACGACATCGACCCGCGGCATATCCCCAGCGCGACCCCGGGTGGGCTGCGGCGCGCCACGAGGCCGGATATGCGGCGCGCCCAGATCGGGTCGACGAGCATGTTGACGCCGGCAAGCTGAGCGAGCCCGGTGGCATGGCCGATCCAGGTCACCAGGGGATCGCACCGGTTGCGGCGCAGGGCCGCACCATCGTTGATGATGCGCGGTACGGCAAAGGGCCGCCGATTGGGCGTGCGACGGCCGGTCAGGCGGTCCCAGATCGCCCACTTAAAGACGACGGACGCGCTGGGGGGAAGCGATCCGTCCATGTTCCTGTAGCGTCCCTTGGGAAGCATCGATCTCTCGCGTTTGCGGAAACAGCTGTGCCGGAACTTGTTGATGGGCAGTCCGCGCCTCGGCAAGGCGGGCAACCCGAAGAGCGCGCAAGCGCTCTCGCAGCAATCCTCCGACGGCTCGGGTCAGGAGATAGTTCAGTTGCCTGACGCGGCAGCCTTGCGCCGCCGTCGCGGTGACGCCACCTCCAGGTTCAAGCGAGTGTGAGCCGGCGACGGCCCGGTCGAAGCCGGCGACGCCGGGCAAGTGGATGGCGGCGCCGGAACTTCGAGCCGGGCATCAGGGTCGGCTTCCGTCGCATCCATCAGCTAACGAGGTGCATTCCCATGATCTTTCGGCAGTTTTTCGACCCCGTTTCCTCCACTTACACCTATCTGCTCGCGCCGCGTCCGGGCGGTGAGGCGCTTCTCATCGATCCGGTCCATGATCGGGCCGAGCAGTACGTCCGGCTCGTCGAGGAGCTCGACCTCCGGCTTGTGCTGGCGGTTGACACGCACATTCATGCGGATCACGTCACCGCTCTGGGCACTCTGCGCGAGCGCTCGGACTGTGCGACGGCCATGGGTGAGATGTCCAAGGCGGACTGCGTGACGACGCGCTTTCGTGAGGGCGAGGAGATCCGGGTCGGCGACCTGGTCCTTGATGTCGTCTACACGCCCGGCCACACCGACGACAGCTACAGCTTTCTCCTGTCCGACCGTGTGTTCACGGGGGATACCTTGTTGATCCGCGGCACCGGGCGCACCGACTTTCAGAACGGCGACGCGGGTGCACTGTACGACAGCCTCTTCGGCAAGTTGCTGAGGCTGCCCGACGACACCCTGGTCTACCCCGCCCACGACTACAACGGGATGACCGTGAGCACCATCGGCGAGGAGAAGCGCTGGAATCCGCGGCTGCAGGTGCGCACCCGGGACGAGTTCGTCAGCATGATGAACGGCCTGAAGTTCGATCCGCCGCGCATGATCGACATCGCCGTCCCGGCCAACCGCGAGTGCGGGCCAAGGCAGGCCGCCTAGCAGGGGCGCGACAACGAGGCGGCCGTGGTCAGCCGAACAGCTGAGTCTGCGCCGCCTCGGTGATGGCCGACACCGCCGTCACTCTCCACGCGGGCTCCAATAATCCGCCCGTTCCGGAAAGATGCGCCGGATACCGCCGCGGGAGTCGGGCTGATCGCCTGCGTAGCGGGGGATCAGGTGGACGTGCAGGTGCATAACCGTCTGGCCGGCGGCCTCGCCGACGTTGACCCCCACGTTGAAGCCGTCCGGCTGGTGCTCGCGGGTCAGATCGTCCGCGGCCTGGCGGAGGGCCTGCCAGATCTCGGTGATTTCCTCCGGCGTGGCGTCGAAGAGGCCGGCGTAATGGCGCCGGGGAATGATCAGGGTGTGTCCGGGCGAGACCGGGAAGCCGTCGCGGACTGTGAGGGTCAGGGGCGATTGGCGACGACCTGCTCGGGATTGGGAGGGCAGAAGGGGCAGGCGGTGTGCATTTCAGACGTCCGGCAATCGTAGGTTGGAGTCGCTTGCGGATAAGATCAGTTCGATAGCAGGGCCTGGTCGAGGCGCTGTCTGGGTGACGGCGACCGGGTGGGCGCCGCCTGCGCCTTCAGAGCACGCGGGTCAGGGGCGGAGGGATTCGGGCTGCGGCCACTGGATTTCCACGCCGGGAAGGCTGGCGACGGCGGTCGTTCCTTCGAGCTCCGCGATGTCAGGCCTTCCGTAGGTCTTGTCCTCGGTGAGACGGTAGATGGTCAGTATCCGGTCGACAGGATGTATGAGCCAGTATTCGCGCACACCGTGGCGCTCGTAGAGCGCGCGCTTGCGGATTTGGTCGTGGGCCGCGCTGTCCGGTGAGAGAATCTCGATGATCCAGTCCGGGGCGCCGCGGCAGCCCTTGTCGTCGAGCTTGGCGGGGTCGCAGATGACGGCCAGATCGGGCTGGACAACGGTGGTGACGTGCTCGTCGGCCTCGTCGCCCTTGGGCAGGCGCACATCGAAGGGGGCGGCATAGACGCGGCAGGGATGATGGCGCAGCTGGTTGGCGATCTGGCGTGTCAGCTCAACCGCGAGCTCCTGATGCAAGCGCGACGGCGCTGGTACCATGGCGTACGCCTCGCCGTCGATCAATTCCCACCGTTCGTCATCGGGCCACCGGCAATAGTCGCCATAGCTAGAATGACCCGCCTTGGTGACAGCTTGCGGCATGGTGGTCGCTCCTTTGCGTCGGCGCTGAAAGAATACATCAGCTACATGTGACCGGACGTGGCCGGGTCCCTGTCCGCGATGAAGGAGGTGAGATGATTCTGTCGAACCGGTAGGAGCTCGCTTGCGGGCGAGCGTGTGGAGCTCTTGCGCCGCGGCGGTCGCGGGCAAGCCGGCTCCTACGGGTGATGCGATCTGAGGATATGCGGCGGTGCGGTCGCCGCGACCCTGGTCCGCTCCAGCTCTGTTCGCGCGCACAGTGCACGGCACATCCGATCGTCGAATACGCCGATCTGGACAGACCCGGTAAGAGCCCGCCCGCTTGCGGGCTGGCGTGTGCAGCTCTTGCTCCGCGGCGGTCGCGGGCAAGCCCGCTCCTACGGGTGATGTGATCTGACGATAGACTGGGGCGCGATCGCCGCGGCCCCGGTCTGCCCAAGCGAGTATTGCGCCGGAGGTCTGTGCTCACGCACCAATCAGCAGCGCCTCCAATTGAGCTTCCACTTTGATGGCGAGCTTTTCGTATCCCTGGCCGTTCGGGTGAATCTCGTTGTGCCAGTCGTTGTTGTCGCCGGTGCTCCCCAGGTCAGCCGGGACTAACGTACCGCGCGTGTCGACCACGTGGAGGTCGGCGATTCCGGCGGGTCCGTCTTCCAGGGCGAGGATCCCTTCGGCGAGCTTGTCGGTGAGGTAGTTGGCGACATCCACCCAGCGCTCTTTCGGCACCTTGCTGTCGTTGAGCGCCTTGTACAGCCACGGCCCCAGGTGCCCGAATATAAAGCGGGCAGGGGCGTTCCTCGGGGTTGCATAGTCATAGGTGTGCGTGACGACAGGCACCCCGTGGTTCGGGCTGCCGGGGGCGTCGCGCAGGGCTGCGATCCGTCGATATCCCGCCTGGACGGCGCTAATCAGAGCGGCCAGCTTTGCCTGATCGCAGTAATCCTCCGGGGCCGGAAGCTGTGCCGGATCCGGCCGGGCGGGGTTGCTTATGATGTCGTCGGCCTCGTCTATCAGGTCATTCCCGCCGCCGCTCAGCAGGATTGCATCCCAGCGGAAGCCTCCTGTGAGCGCCCTTCGCAGGAACGGGTTCGCGCTGATCTGCGATATGTGCCGTATTGTATCCCCAGGTCTCGCGCAGTTGGCGATCTGGGTATGTTTGTGGAAGCGCAGCTCGAACAGCAGGTTGTAGGCCGGAATCCCGCTGACCGTGAACCAGGAGTCCCCTTCGGCAAGGAGGCGCCAGTCGGGAAAGCTCGGGATACCGTCGTTGGGGCCGAAGTCGTCTCAGAAGACAAAGGTGGGTCGAAGCGTTCCGCGAGGCATCTTCAAAATCTCGTTTAGGGTGCGCGTCAGGTCCGTAGGATGCGGTTCGCCGCGCCCCGCGCTCAACCCTGGCGGCGCGATTGGCTGCGATCCGCGATCCTGCCCGGCGTGGGGCTGCGCTGACCTCATCCTTCACGGGCTTCGAACCATCAGGCCGAATGTGTGCGTACGCGTAGATTTGATGACGGCCCGCGATCGACGTTATCCGCGCAGCTGCGCGTACACATTGCAGGGGATGGTGGAACTTGCTGGTTCGCATTCGCGGAAGTCACCGCCAGTTTCATCATCCCGCTAACGGCCATGGCGTCAGCGCCGCCCCGGAGAATGTAAGTCGCTGCCGCCATGACCGTTTCCCTCACCCCGGCCCAGTGGGCGAGGGTGACAGGGAGCGCGCTACGCGCGACTTTCATCGCAAGCCAGGGACAGTTACGGTCGTGGGCAACCCCGCCGTCGACGTTCCGCCCGGTACCCTGAACAGCGCGCTGAAACAGGCCGGGCTTAAGAGTCGAGGCCCCCCACATGAAATACACCGTCATCGTCGAGCAAGGAGAGACCAGTTATGGAGCATATGTTCCAGACATCCCAGGCTGCATTGCAGCAGCAGAAAGAGGGTCAGCGTGTCCTTGCGTCCGTGCCCTGGCGAGACGGTCTCGCAAACCCAGTCCAGGGCCAGTTCTAATGACTCCGCTCGGCCGCCGCGGCATCCGTTCCTTCCGCCAGCCCGCGATGTCGTGGCTGGGGCACTGATGCGACAATAGACTGGTTCGCTCCGATCAGCCCGGCGCTGGACTTGTCTGCGGTCTCTCGTCCGCCCGCCGTTCCGGGCGTTTTGCACGACAAGTTTAAGACCCACGCCCACCATGAAGCTGCAAGAGGCACTCGAGTTTTTGACCGCTGACCAGCTGAAGCAAAGGCGTGCGCTGGCGGGAATCTCGGACCGTTCGACGCGCAAGGCGGACATCGCCGCGGCCCTCGCCCATCACCTGCTGACGGGGGACATTGGGCACATTTGGGAGCGCCTGGAGGAGCTGGAGGTCAAGGCGATCGCGGAAGCGGTGCACAGCTGGCACGGACGCTTTGACAAGGTGCGCTTCCGGGCCAAATACGGGGAGGTCCCGGACCAGATGAAGCCGACCTATTCCTACTCGTGGCGCTCGCGCGAGGAGCCGCGGCGGAGCGTGCTGCCGCTGTTCTTCTATCAGCGCGAGATCCCGGAGGACTTGCGCCCGCGCCTCGCGAAGCTGGCGCCGCCGCCCGAGGAGATGAAGATCGCAACGCTGACGGAAGAGGAGCTGCCGGCCGCGGTCGGCCGCAAGGGCGGGCCGCTGCGGCGTGCCGCCGGGGAGGAGCTGGTTCGTCACGACCTGCCGGCGGTGCTGGGGCTGATCGGGCAGGGGGGCATCACGGTCGGTGCCAAGACAGGGTTGCCCGGCAGTGCCGCGGCGGCAAAGATCGAGTCGGTCCTTCTCGGCGGCGACTGGTATGCCGAGGAGGATGACCGGGGCCGCGCGCGCTGGGCCGGCGGGCCGATCCGTCCCATCCGGCCGTTCGCCTGGCCGCTGCTGCTGCAGACCGCCGGGCTCGTGAAGCTGGACGGCAGCAAGCTGGCGCTGACCGCGCGGGGCAAGAAGGCGCGTACACAGCCGCTCGAGGAGGTGGTCACGCACCTGTTCGGGCGCTGGCAGGCGAAGGGGAGTCCGGACGAGCTGCGCCGGATCGACTTGATCAAGGGACAGACGAGCAAGGGGGCAAGGCTCAGCGCCGTGGCGGAGCGGCGGGCCGTGATCGCCGCCGCCCTCGAGGAGTGCTGTCCGGTGGGCAGCTGGATCAGCGTCGACGAGCTGTTTCGTCAGATGCAGTTTCGCGGCCACCACTTCGAGGTCACCCACAATCCCTGGAAGCTGTATCTGACCGACGCGAATTACGGCAGCCTTGGCTACGAGGGCTACGCCAGCTTCAACATCCTGCAGGCGCGCTACACCCTGGCCTATCTGTTCGAGTACCTGGCCAGTCTGGGCATGATCGATGTGGCCTACACGCTGCCCTATGGCGCCAGGCCCGACTACACCGGCAATTGGGGCACCGACGAATTCGAGTTCCTGAGCCGCTATGACGGGCTCCAGTACATCCGTCTCAATGCGCTCGGCGCCTATTGCCTGGGACTGAGCCCGAGCTACCAGCCGGTGCTCGAGCAGAAGCGGCACCTGTTTGCCGCCGGGACGGACCTGGATCTGGTCCTGCTGCGAGAGCCGGAGGCTGCCGAACGGCTGCTCCTGGAGCAGATCGCCAAGCCGCTCGCGCCCGGGCGATGGGGCTTGGACCCGGACGCCCTGCTGCGACACAGCGCCGACGCCGGCGAGCGCGGGCGCATTCGGGGTTTCCTGGACGCGGCGGCGGACGATCGTCTGCCGGCGGACATCGAGCAGCTGCTCGACACCGTCGGGGAGCGGGCCACCGCGCTCACGGACGCTGGAGCCGCCCGCCTGATCCGCTGCAAAGACCCCGCAATCGCCGCCATGCTGGTCTCGGATCCGGCGACGGGAAGCCACTGTCTGCGCGGCGGAGACCGCCTGATCTGTGTCCCGGAGCCAAAGCTTGCCGCCTTCCGCAAGGGGCTCGCCAAGCTGGGCTTCGTGCTGCCGGAGACGTCGAATGGCTGACACGCAGGCCCGCCTCGAGGCGCTGAGCACGGAGGAGCGGCGGATCCTGCGCGTGCTGTCGGTGATCTGCGAGCCGGTCGGCCCGGGCAAGCTGGAGCAGGTCCTGGATGCCTTGGGCTGGCGCGACCGCCGGGGCGCCCCCCCGCGCGCGCTGCTGCGGGGGTCGCGGCGCGACCGGCTGCTGGATGCAGGCCTGATCGAGAATCGCGCCAACGGCGTGGTCTGTCACCCGGACCTGAGGGAGCTGCTCACCCGGGAGACTGTGCGGGACGGCACCTTCGGCCGGATCGTCCGGGCGGCGGAGCGGGTGGTGCCCACCCCGATGCGGTACGCATGGCAAATGCCCGACGAAGCGCGCCTTCTGCGGCAGTTGCGGGTTGCCCTGTACGCGGGGCGGGACGATAAGGTCCACGAGCTGCTGGGTCTGACGGCCGATGAGCCCGTGAATGAGATCACGGCTTATGACGTGCGGCGGCTGAGCGACGTCTGCACGCGGCCGCTGGACCTGGAATGGCTCGCGGGACTCGCGCCCCGGCTCGAAATGCTTGCCCTGGTGCCGATGGTGCGTGAGGAGAGTATCAAGCTCACGGCAACGCCCGGCGTCTACGATGCGATGGAGCAGCTGCTGACCCCCTTGGCGCAGGACCATCCGGATGCCGCCGTCGCTCTGGCCGAGCAGCGGCTGCTGCGCGGCCGCCTTAACGAGGTGCCGGCGCTTTTGGCCGGTCGCGGCGACCCCCGGGCTTTGATCATGCAGGGCTGGCTGGATTTTCTTCGCGGCGACCAGGCGCGGGCGATCGAGGGCTTCGAGACCGCGCTGGAGACGACACGCAAGGCCACCCGCAAGCGAAACATCTATGTGCCGGGCATTCCCGGCGTTCTCTACCTGATGGCGCTGCTGCGCAGGGGCGGACGGGCCGACTTCGAGCGGGTTCGGCGGCAGGTGAGCATTTGCCTGCGGGTGAACATCCTGGACCCCGTGGCCTCTGCTTTCCAGGTGCTCGGCGATCTCTCCCAGGTCCTGTCGGGACAGCGCCGTTCGGAGGAAAGCGGCTGGATGCGGCAGCGTTTTGTGAAAGGGCAGGCGTTTTCGACGCTGTTTCAGTCGATGGCGCTGCACTGGATCGACGAGCGCCCCCCCAAGGCGGGATGCGATGCCCTCGCCCTTTACGCCGCGAAGGCGGCCGATGCCGGGATCGTCTGGTACGTCCATGAGGCGGTCGCGCTCCTGCAGGCTTTCGGGTTCAAGGGCGAGATGCCTGCCTGTGGGGAGCCGCCCGACGGTCTGGTCCTGACCACGGGGCTCTTGAGGCCGAAGCCGGCCTGGGAGATTGCCCTGGAGGCGCTGAAGGGCCTGGGTGCCCAGGGGTCTTCGGGAGCGGCGGCGGAGCCCGGCGGCGACCGCCGCATGGCCTGGCTCCTTCATGTACACGGGGGCTACGCGACCCTCGAGCCGCGGGAGCAGAAGCGGACCCGGCGCGGCTGGACCGTGGGGCGGCCGGTGGCCCTGCAGCGGCTCGCCGAGGAGCCGGACGGCTTTCCGTATCTGACCCCGCAGGATCGGGAGATCTGCGCCTGCATCATACGTGAGGCCGAGACCAACTGGTACGGCCAACAGGGGCGCGTCCTGTATCGCCTGGACATGGACCGTGCCCTTCCCGCCGTGGTGAACCATCCCTTGCTGAGGCGAGCCGGGACCCGTGACGCGCCGGTGGAGCTGGTACGCGCCGGCCCGGCGTTGACGGTGGTTCGGGGTCGCAAGGACATTCGCGTACGCATCGAGCCCTGTCCGCCGGAGGGCTGCTCGATCCTGCCGGTGGAGGAGAAGGGGCAGGGGGCGAGGCCGCAGCGCATCCGGCTTGTGCAGTTCGACGCTCGCCATCGGGAGATCGCCCGTATCCTGGGGCCGGACGGGCTGGGCGTCCCCCGCGGGGCAGAGGCGCCGCTCCTGGAGGGGCTTGCCGCCGTGGCACCGATGCTGACGGTGCACTCCGATATCGGGGGCGGCGCCGGCGCTGCAGAGGCGATTCCAGCGGATCACCGGCCCCACCTTCACCTAAGCCCCATCGAAGGCGGTCTGACCCTCGAGCTGGCTATCCATCCCTTCGGTGAGGGCGGTCCCCAGCTGCCTCCGGGGCAGGGGCGCGCAACCCTGTTCACGGAGATCGGGGGGCGGGCGGTGCGCTGTACCCGCGACCGCGATGCCGAGCGCAACGCCGCCCAGGCGGTGCTGGCCCAGTGCCCGGTGCTGGAGGGCGACACCGGCTGGAGCTGGTGCCTGGACGACCCGGAGCTGGCGCTGACGGCGCTGGAGCAGCTGCATGCCATGGGCGAGGCGGTGGCGCTGGACTGGCCGGAGGGGAAGCGCATCGCGCTCAGCGCCGAGGCGCAGCTGCGGCAGATGCGGGTCGCGATCAGCAAGCAGGGGGATTGGCTCGCCCTTGGTGGCGGCCTGCCGCTCGACGACGGTCGCGTGCTCGCGATGCGGGAGCTTCTGGAGCTGGCAGCCGCCGCCAAGGGCCGCTTCGTGCGCCTGGGCGAGAACGACTACCTGGTGCTCAGTCAGGCCCTGCGGCGGCGGCTCGACAACCTGCGTGGACTCACCGACGACGGGCGCTTCCATCCGCTCGCGGCGCCGGCCATCGCGGAGCTGATGGACGGCATGGAGGTGGACAGCGGGCCCGCCTGGCGGAATCTGCTTGATCGCCTGGCGACAATGCGCGAGCTGGAGCCGCAGGTTCCCTCCACCCTTCAGGCGGAGCTGCGCGACTACCAGGCGGAAGGCTACCGGTGGCTCGCGCGGCTGGCCCACTGGGGCGCCGGCGCCTGCCTTGCCGACGACATGGGCCTCGGGAAGACCGTCCAGGCCCTGGCCCTGATCCTGTCCCGGGCGCCCAAGGGGCCGAGCCTGGTCCTGGCGCCCACGTCCGTGTGCGGCAACTGGATCGATGAGGCCCAGTGCTTCGCACCGACGCTGCAGCCGCGACGTTTCGGGCCCGGCGACCGCGGAGCCATGCTCCAGGAGGCCGGCCCCTTCGATCTCCTCGTATGCAGCTATGGGCTGCTGCAGACGGAGGGGGAGCGTCTGGCGGGGGTGCACTGGGAGACGATCGTCGCCGACGAGGCCCAGGCCTTCAAGAACGCCACGACCAAGCGTTCCCAGGCCATCATGCGCCTGCACGGCGGTTTCCGCATGATCACCACCGGCACCCCCATCGAGAATCATTTGGGGGAGCTCTGGAACCTGTTCCGCTTCATCAATCCCGGTCTGCTCGGGTCGCTGGAGCGTTTCAACCAGCGCTTCGCTATTCCCATCGAGGCGCAGAAGGACCAGAGTGCGCGTCAGCGGCTGCGGCAGCTGCTGCGCCCCTTTGTATTGCGCCGCCTCAAGAGCGAGGTGCTGAGCGAGCTGCCGCCGCGCACCGAGATCACTTTGCAGCTCGAGCTGAGCGATGGCGAGATGGCCCTCTACGAGGCCATGCGCCGGCAGGCCCTCGACCGGCTGGAGGAGAACGCCGAAGCAAACCCCGGCCAGCAGCGAATGCAGCTTCTCGCCGAGATCATGCGCCTGCGCCGTGCCTGCTGCCATCCGTGCCTGGCCCTGCCCGACAGCGACCTGCCGAGCGCCAAGCTGGACGCCTTCTCGGAGATCGTCGAAGAGCTGCTCGACAACCGCCACAAGGCCCTGGTCTTCAGCCAGTTCGTCGATCATCTCCGGCTGATCCGTGCCCACCTGGACGGCCGCGGCATCCGCTACCAGTATCTGGACGGCTCCACTCCGGAGCCCCAGCGCCGCGCCGCGGTGGCGGCCTTCCAGGCAGGGGAGGGGGATCTGTTCCTCATCAGCCTGCGGGCCGGCCCGCGCCCACCGCATCGGCCAGGAACGTCCCGTCACCGTCTACCGGCTGGTCGCGAAGGACACCATCGAGGAGCGCATCCTCAAGCTCCACGCCGCCAAACGGGATCTCGCCGACGGCCTGCTCGCCGGTGCCGAGGATGGCGGCCGCCTCAGCTATGCGGACATGCTGGCGCTGGTGCGGGGAGCCGACGGGGAGGGCGATTCCCCGCGGCTGCGGGTGGTAGACGGCGGCACCGGGTAACTGGGTTGGATGCGGTGAGGAAGAAAGTGCATCGCTCGCAAGTGACCGTTCAGCCCCCTCCCGATCCGAGGCTTGATGGGTTTCGCTGCGCTCTACCCATCCTTCGGGATCTCAATGGCTTGTAGAAGGATGGGTAGAGGAACGAAACCCATCGCCATCAGGCCAGCTGGACTGGGGGCCAAACGGTTATGCTGAATGATGGTCGTCGCTGAAGAACAGCCCTGCCAGCCCACCATCAGGGGCGCAGGGGGAGCGGGATCACGATATTGAAGGCGCGGTCGTCATGCCGCCGATTGTCCGGCCAGTACCACTCCCCGCGGCCGCGATCATACTAGTACCAGCGGTGTTTATGGGACCAGCGGTCATGATCGTGATCGCGGCCCCCATGGTAGTAGTAATGACGCCTGCCGTTCCGGCCACTCCAGTACCAGTTGTTCCGATGGCGGTCATACTCATACCAATGATGATTGTAATATTTGCGGCGATAGTCGCGGTTTGCGTGCCGGTGATCGTCATGCCGTCGACCATGATCCTGATAATGGGTGGTTCCACCGCGATGGTCCCGGTTCGGTGGCGGGTCGGACCAGGCGGGCAGAGAAAGGAGCAGCCCCAAGGCTGCACCGGTAGAGATAACGATCTTCTTCATGGCAAGTCCTCTTCATCGATTTCCATTCCTCATGCGCCCGGAGAAAGCAGGATTGGTCAGTGCTTCCCGAGCTTCCGAGTGCTCAGGTTAAAACGCACACGCTGAATGCGGGCTGAACGGTGAGGCCGGAGGCTCGTGGAGCCGGGAAGCGGACGTCCCACTGGGTTCCTTTCGGTCGTCCCTGGTCACTGTCGCGCGGCCGTCCGCTTGACGGCCAGGCGCTTGTGTGCGCAAAAAAGGACACAGAGGCCTGATCGCAACAAATCGTTACAACATCAGCTTGCGACAATATGCTAATCTCATGGATCAAGGGCAGTTGTATTTCGTGCAGTCGCGCAACCATGAGCTTTGACGCCTTGACCATTGCCGGTCTCTGCGCCGCCATCCTGAGCGGCGCATTCCTCATCGCCGCGGCATCGACGCAAGGTTCCAGGCACGCCGTGTACCGGCGTTCTTCACCGGGCCTGGCGCGGCCAGAGGCACGCCGCAGGCGGCGGGCCGCCCACGGCAGGCGCAGGCGGCATATGCGCCAGCCGTGGCGCCGGGCCCGTCGGGTGCTTTGGCGCTGAGGGCATTTCCTAAACCCACTCCATCTCCCAGGAAATCGTTTCAAGCCCGTGTACTACTGCCTCCTCTTCGCGGTGGGGGATGCGTGGGCCGACGCTTGTTCATAGCCAGGATCAGGCTGTCGCTGCCCGCCGGACAGGCTTACCGGCGGCGCGGGGATATCAAGGCATTGCAAGGGCATAGGCGCGGAAAACGGGATTGCCCAGCGCTTCGCTAGGACTTTTCGGAACCTGAAGAACCCGGTATGCTCCTCCCCTCGCGCTGCGGCCTGTACGCTGCGCGGGAAGCCCGCGCGTGACCGACGCGGCGGGGCGGGGTAGCCTTCCTTCGCGCGGGGAGTGCAGGACATTGGGACCTGCTTCCTTGCAGGTCTCCCAGACGACCCTGTTGGTACCTTGGGAGCTCCACCTACCTTGCGGGGAGGTGGCAATGACTTGAGTCTTGACGGAGCTTGGCGGGTGTAAACCGGATTCTCCGGCCTCGCTGATAGACGCCCGCCATTAGGTTCGGTGGTGCTTCCCCGTTGTGGGAAGCCATCGGCGTGTGCCGCGAGAGCACGTGGGGGGTGTTCTTGTTGGGTCGCGGCTCATTCGCGGTGATGAGCCTCCAACGGCCGCGTCCGCGCTGTCACTCGTCCTCCTGCTTGTACTCATCACAAACATCTTCTGATATCTGCGGAGCCACCAATGACATGTCCTTCTAGCTCTATCCTTCTCGCTACGGAAGGGACCGACTTCGATACGGGTGCCGAGCACGTCGGCATCGGCCTGGCGGCCAGGTGCGGTCTGCCCATGATGGCGGTCATGCCGCTGGTCACCAACGCCGAGTATCAGAGGGTTGCGCCTGAACGCGCGGCACATGCCGAGGCTCAGGCGGCGGGGAAGATCGACAGGCTGCAGACGGCAGCACAGGCCCAAGGAGTGGACCTCCGAGGCAGGGTCCGGCTGGGGGAAGAGCCCTTCCGGGAGATCGTGGACGAGGCGAGCGAGCGGGGCGCCGATCTCATCGTGCTGCGCAGACGCGGCAAGCACAGCTATTTGGCGAACCTGCTCCTGGGCGAGATGGTGCATACTGTCGTCGGACATACCCACTGTGACGTTCTGACCGTCCCCCGCGGCTCGGAGCTTTGGTCCCGGGGTATCCTGGTGGCCACCGACGGCTCGCCCCAGAGCGCCCGGGCCACCAAGATGGCGGCCGCCCTCGCTGTGTTCGGCGGCTTGCCTTTGACGGTGGTCACGGTGGCGGAGCACGATAAGGGGCCGGGGGCGAGCGAAAGCGCGGCGCAGGCCAATGTGGATGGGGCGCTCTCGGTCGTCCGCGCGGCGGGCGCCCAGGCAACCGGGCGCGTGGTCGGAGAAGGCAAACCCCACCAGGCGATCCTTGCTACCGCCGATCAGGTCGGAGCGGACCTTATCGTCATCGGGCGCCGGGGCCTTGGCCGCGTCAAACGCATGCTGGTGGGCAGTACCTCGGAACAGGTGGCGGGCTCTGCTCCGGGTCCGGTGCTGATCGTCCGTCAGGAGGTGCCGAGGGCAGACTAACGATTCCGAACCGGGGTTGCCGTCGTGGTCCCGATCAGGCTGTTGGGAGCAGGGGCGGCTGAGCCCCATCAGTGGCTCACGGTCAAGAGCGCTTGGGCCGCAAGGGAATTTCCGGCGTTCGCGGCGCGCGTGAGCCAGCTCTGGGCCTGAGCCGTATCGCGTTCAACACCCCAGCCGCCGTCCCGATAGCGGATGCCCAGCTGATACTGCGCGATGGGGTCACCGGCGTCCGCCGCCATGCGGAGGGCCGCCGCGGACTGGGGGGCGAGACTGACGCGGGAAATGAGGTCGGCCACAACCGACAGTGTCTGCAGCGTGAGAGAGTGGAAACGGGCGGCGAGCGCGGCCAGGGTCGAGCCTTGAATGGCTCCATGGGTTGGTGTGTGCCCCTCGGCCCGGAGCGTTTCGGCGGCGTTGGGGTTGCCTCCGTCGGCGGACATCCGGGGCCAGCGCCGACTCGGCGCCCGGTCGGGCTCGAGCCCAAGCGCCCCGTCGCGATAGGCGAGGCCAAGCGCGAGCTGGGCGCCGGGGTTGCCGTCGGCGGCGGGTTTGGTCAGCCACTGGGTCGCGCTCGGCGACTCGAGGCTGCCGCCGACGGCCCAGAGGACCGCCACGACCAGCGCGGCCAAGGTGCCGCGGAACCAGGGTGTAACGCGTGCGCCGGGCAAGAACGAGCCGCCCGGCCGGTTGTGGGGCGCCCCGGAGGCGGACAAGGCAATAAGGTGCTTGGGTAGGGGGGCAAAGTGCATCATTGGCAAAGCTCGCGAGTAGTCAGATTCAGCTAGATTTAGCAGAACGCGTGCCAAGCCTTGAGGAGAAAGAGAATATTGCTAAAAATTATTATGTTAGAGAGATCTCTGGGGATTGATCTTCTCCCTTGCGGGGGTAGATACTCCTCGTAGAAGGTAGGAAGCAACGCGTTTTGTAGATGCCAATCCCCTTGCTCCTGAACAGGCTGCAACGGAAGGTATTGCTGGTGATCGTGACGATCATTCTGGCGCCCATGATCATCACGGGCACGCTGTCGGCCTCGTGGATCGCGGGCCGCATGGACGACTCGATCGAGCGCTGGATTCGCGAGGCCGCCCAGGTCAATCAGGCTGCACTCGGCAAGCTTCATCAGAACGCGCGCCTGTTCGCCGATGTGCTCGACGAGTCGACCCGGGGCAGCCTCAGGCTCG
>JARRNE010000010.1:0-12489 GCA_037385305.1 Chromatiaceae bacterium
GAAGTCGCCGGCGCGCGTGAACACTACCACCAGCACCGACTCCGGCCGCTTGTGGGAAGGCGCCGCGTGGAGCCGGTCAACGGTCGGCCGCGGGCCGGGAGCCGCTGCGACAGGCGTCGCGGCCCCGTTGTCCGATGTCGGGTCCGCCATCACGGGCCAAGCCGGCGCCGTCGCGGCCCATGCCGCCACGCGGAGACGGGCCAGAAGCCGCAGCACCCTTCCAACCCCAAGCTGGAATCTGGTCGCTGCGGGCTGGCGATCTTTCCCCGGCTCAAGGACGGGCCCGAATCCGCAGGGCCAGCTCGTTGAGCGGGGCCTCGTCCACCAGCGAGGGGGCCGAGGTGAGGGGACAGGTTGCCGTCTGGGTCTTGGGGAAGGCCATCACGTCCCGGATGGAGCTCGCCCCGGTCATCAGCATCACCAGCCGATCGAGACCAAAGGCAATTCCCCCGTGGGGCGGGCAGCCGTACTTGAGGGCCCGCAGCAGGAAGCCGAAACGGTCCTCCGCCTGCTCGTCGCTGATGCTCAGCAGCCGAAACACCCGCCGCTGGACCGACTCCCGGTGGATACGGATGGAGCCGCCGCCGATCTCGGTGCCGTTCAGGACCATGTCGTAGGCCCTGGACTGGCAGGCGCGCGGATCGCTCTCCAGGAGGTCGAGCTGGTCCTCCTTGGGCGCCGTGAAGGGGTGATGGAGCGCGACCCACCGGCCCGTGTGCTGATCCCGCTCGAACATGGGAAAATCGACCACCCAGAGCGGCCGCCAGCCCGCCTCCAGCAGGCCACGGTCCTGGCCGAGCTTCACGCGCAGGGCCCCCAGCGACTCGTTGACCACGGCTGCCCTGTCCGCCCCGAAGAAGATCAGGTCACCGTCCGCTGCCCCCGTGCGGGAGATGATGCATTCCACCGCCGCGTCCGGCAGGAACTTGAGGATGGGGGACTGCAGACCTTCGCGGCCCTTTGCCTCCCACTCGTTGACCTTCACGTAGGCGAGCCCCTTGGCTCCGTAAACGCCGACAAACTTGGTGTAGTCGTCGATCTCCTTGCGGGTCAGCTCGCCGCCGTTGGGCAGGCGCAGGGCCACCACGCGGCCGTCCGGATCCTGCGCCGGGCCGGCGAAGACCTTGAAGTCCACCTCCCGCATCAGGTCCGCGACATCCACCAGCTCCAGCGGAATCCGCAGGTCGGGCCGGTCGGAGCCGAAGCGGCGGATGGCCTCCTGATAGGTGAGGCGGGGAAAGGGATCCGGGAGATCGGTCCCCAGGACGTCGCGGAACAGACTCCGGACCATCTCCTCCATGAGCCTCATCAGCTCATCTTCGGTCATGAAGGAGACCTCGACGTCGAGCTGGGTGAACTCGGGCTGGCGGTCCGCACGCAGGTCTTCGTCCCGGAAGCAGCGGGCGATCTGATAGTAACGGTCCATCCCCGACATCATCAGAAGCTGCTTGAAGAGCTGAGGCGATTGGGGCAGCGCGAAGAACTGACCGGGATGGGTCCGGCTCGGCACCAGGTAGTCCCGCGCCCCTTCGGGGGTGGACCTGGTGAGGATGGGGGTCTCGATGTCGAGGAAGCCGTGGGCGTCCAGACAGCTGCGCAAGGCCCGGGTGATGCGGCTGCGGGTTCTCAGGCGCTCCTGCATCTCGGGGCGGCGCAGGTCTACATACCGGTAGCGCAGGCGCACCTCCTCCGAGGCATCCTGAGCATGCGCATCCACCTGCAGGGGCGGCGTGTCGGAGGTATTCAGGACCTCCAGCTCCAGCCCCAGCACCTCGACAGCGCCCGTTGGGAGATCCTTGTTCTCAGTGCCCTCGGGGCGGGGGCGGACCAGTCCTTTCACGCCCAGCACGTATTCGGCGCGGACCTGCTCGGCGAGCCCGAAGGTCTCGGGCCGGCCCGGATCGAACACCACCTGGACCAGTCCGCCCCGGTCGCGCAGGTCCACGAAGATCACCCCTCCGTGGTCGCGGCGGCGGTGCACCCAGCCGCACAGCACGACCTGCTGTCCGATATGGCCGCGGTTCAGCTCCCCGCAATAATGGCTCCGCATGCTCCCCGGCCCCGCTCATGAAAAGGGCCGCGCCCCTGTTTGGAGGCCGGCCACAAGAAATGAGGATACTGAGCCCCCGGGACCGGCGCAAGCGCGAGAGCAGTCAGCCGCTTGCAGCGGCAGGCTTGGAGGCGCCGCTGGTGTCGCCTCCCGCCTTCTTGGTCTCACCTGCGGGCTTCTCCTTCTTCTCGCCGCCGGCCTTGGCTTCCTTCTTGTCCCCGCTGTCGTGCAGGTTCTTCTTGTTGCCCTGCTTGAAGTCGGTTTCGTACCAGCCGCTGCCTTTCAATCGAAAGGCGGCGGGGGATATCAGCTTCTTGAGGGCCGGCTCCCCGCACTCCGGGCAGTCCACCAGCGGGGCATCGCTGAGCTTCTGCAATGCGTCCATCTCGTGGCCGCACCTCTCACAACGGTACTCGTAGATCGGCATGATGGCTCCTGGAAACTCACCGTTAGAACAACGGGGAAATGATGGGGCTCTGACGCCGGTTTTCAACAGCTTGAGGCTATTCGTTGGCATCGACGTGCCGGTTGAAGGAGAGAATGGATCTCGGAAAGGACGGGCAAGGCGGAAGGCATCCGTTATTCCCGCCGGGCGTCCGTTACCGGCTCCTCCGTCGCGATTTCCCTCTGTGCAAAGTAACGGGCGAGAAACTCGTCGAAGGTCAGGTTGTCGGCCGCCTCGATCTGCCCCTGGCGCTGGTGCGACTCCAGCGCCAGACGCTCAAGCTCCGCCTCAGCCGCCGCACTGAGCTCGAGGCGCCGGAAGTAGCCCCTGTGCTCCTCCGAGACCGCACGCGCAAACTGATAGAAGCTCTCGCCGCGCGATCGCATCTCCGCCAGCATTCGGGCTGAGGGGGTTAGCTCCGCGTCGCGCACCTTCTCCTGTTGTTGCCCGAGGCTGACGGAGCTGGGACCGCCTCCGTACCCGTCAAGCAGCTCCGCGGCCGGGCCCATCGCATCGATAAGCTCCGACGCCCAGGCCTTTAGACGGATGCCCCCACCGTCGCGCTCCAGCTCCAGGGCCGGTTCTCGTCCCCGGTGGGCTGCGGCCAACTGGTTGCGGTCGATGGCGCCTCGCTCCCGCCCGTCGATGCGGGGACTCTCCGCGAGCAGACAGAAGAGCATGAACACCTCCATGAAGCGAAGCTGCTCCTCCGCAACGCCCAGGGGATGGAAGGCATCGACGTCCAGGGACCGCACCTCGATGTATCGGATCCCTCGCCGACGCAGCGCCCGTGTGGGCTTCTCCAGCCACCCCGGTATCTGTTTCGGGCGCACCGTACTGTAGTACTCGTTCTCGATCTGCAGCACATTGGCATTGAGCTGCTCATAGCGGTCGCCCATCTTGACGCCCATCTCCTCGTAGTCAGGGCAGGGTGTCTCGATTGCCCAAGTGAGGCTGCGGATGTAGGCATCCAGACTGTCGTAGACCGCCTTCATGCCAGTGCCTTCGGTCTGGCGGTTCTGGTAGCCGATATCCCCCAGCCGCAGCGAGGTGCCGTGCGGGTAGAAGTAGGTGAAGCGATCGAGCTCCTCCAGGTCCGTAGGCCGACCCTGCAGGAACGACTTGCAGACCGCCGGCGAGGCCCCGAACAGGTAGGGGATCAGCCAACCGTAGCGCTGCAGGTTCCGGATGAGGCCCATATAGGCGTGCGAACGGAAGTGCCCGAGGTGTCCGTCCTCCTGCTCCAACTCCTGATAAGGAGGCCAAAAGGCGCCGGCGAAAGAGAAATTGTAGTGAACCCCCGCAATCACCTGCATCACGCGGCCATAGCGGTTCCCGAGTCCCCGCCGATACACGGTCTTCATCTGGGCGGCATTCGAGCTGCCGTAACGCGCGATGGGGATGCTGCGCGCCCCTTCCAGGACGCAGGGCATGCTGGTCGCCCACAGCAGCTCGTCATCCAGGTGGCGGTGGACGAAGACATGCAGGTCCGTCAAGAAGCGCAGGGCCTCCTCGCGGTGCTCGTTCGGCGGCGTGATCAGCTCCAGCAGGGCCTCGGAGAAGTCCGTGGTGATGTAGGGATGGGTCAAGGCGGAACCGAGGGCACTGGGATGGGGCGTGTCCGCAATGGTCCCGTTCGGGGAGACGCGGAGGCTCTCCTTCTCGAGCCCGACCAGATTGCCCTTCAGGCTTTCGCCGAGACCCGTTCGCACCAAGCCGGACAGCCGCCGCTCGTAGGTCGAGTAGGGTGGGTTCACGGGGAATATGGAGGGTGCTCTATTGGCCCTATGCCGGTCCGGGACCAGAGGCGAATCGGTCGGGGTATTGGGCAGGTACCTGCCGCAGCCAGGTTCTCGCCCGGCGACAACGCCGTCACCTGGCCGCCTTTCGCTTCAAGGCACTGGGGACACTGGAGCTCGGGGCACGTACCGCCCGACGCGGCATGGCGATCCGGCACATCGAGTGTGCGCCGGCTCTTGGGAAGTATGGATCAATTCCGCTTTCAATTGCGCATCGCGGCCCGCACCCGCTCCGCTTCCTGCTCCCGCATGGCATCCACCAGGATGCGCGCCGCCTCCTTGACCTCGATGCGGGAGATCACTTCCTGTTGCCTCTCGAGGGCCTCGTCGTCGACGTGCTCGTCATCCTCGTCGATCGGGGTTATGCCTTGGGATCTAAGATACGCGTCCCGCTGATCCTTGAGCACCTTCTCGCGACGCGCCGACTCGCTCGCACGGTCCTTTTCCCGAAGGGAGACGACCTTCTGATTGCTCAGCTCCCTGAGCACCTTTGCGCGGGCGATCAGCATCTCAAACCCAGGGTCATGCCTGATCCGGGCAAGGGAACGCTGTCGCAGCCAACCTAACATGTTGGCCCTGACGTCCGACTCGGGATGGTAGCTCGCCGGACGGATGCTGGCCCAAGGTAAGGGATTGTCCAGCGAACGCTCGCCGTGATCGGAGCTATCCCCCGGGAGGGGAAACTCGATGTCCGGAATGACGCCCCGCAGCTGGGTGCTGCCACCGCTCACCCGGAAGAACTCCGCCATCGTGAGGCGCAGCCGGCCGAGGTCGTCCCTGTTTCCAGGGATGTAGCGATTCAGGTCGATCAGGGTCTGAACCGTTCCCTTGCCGAATGTCGGCTCGCCGATAATGAGTCCCCGGCCATAGTCCTGTATTGCGGCGGCAAAGATCTCAGAGGCGGAGGCACTGTTGCGATCGACCAAGACTGCAAGAGGACCCTTGTAGATGACGCCGGGCTCCGGGTCGGTCTCCACCTCCACCTTGCCAAAGGAGTCCTTTACTTGCACGACCGGGCCGGCGTCGATGAACAGGCCGGTGAGCTCCGTTGCCTCCGTCAGTGAGCCGCCGCCGTTTCCACGCAGGTCGATCACGATCCCGTTCACGCCCTTCGCCTTGAGCCCCTCGATCAGCTCGCGCACGTCGCGGGTGGTGCTACGGAAGCTTCGTTTCCCTTCGGCCTCGGCCCTGAAGTCACGATAGAAGGCGGGGACCTCGATCACCCCCACCTTCGTGCCGCGATCCTCGCCCTTCCCGTCGATCACGTCGCTCTTGGATGCCTGATCCTCCAGCTTGATCTCGTTGCGCACCAGTGAGATCTGTCGGGTCTTGCCATTGGGTCCGGTCGAGCTTGGCAGAATCTGCAGTCTGACCACGGAGCCTTTGGGACCCCGAATGAGGTTGACGACGTCCTGCAGGCGCCAACCCACCACGTCCTCCATGGTGCCGTCCAGCCCCTGCGCGACCCCGACGATCCGATCACCGCCACGTATCTGTCCCGACTGCCGTGCGGGACCGCCCGGAATCGTCCGCTGGACGACCGTGTACTCGTTGTCGCCCCGCAGGACCGCACCTATGCCCTCCAGCGATAGGCGCATGCTGATGTCGAAGTTCTCCGACGTGCTCGGAGACATGTAGCTGGTGTGGGGCTCGACGCTCTCGGTGTAAGCGTTGATAAAGGCCTGAAACACGTCGTCGCTGTCGAACTGATGGACTCGCCGGGCGAGCCCTTCATAGCGCTTGCGCAGGGTCTGGCGAATCTCGTTGTCGGTCTTCTTGGCGAGAAGCAGGGTGAGCCAATCATTCTTTACCCGCTTGTCCCAAATCTCATCCAGCGCCGCCCGGGTGGCGGGCCACCGGTCTTTCGAGCGGTCGAACCGGTACTCCTCCCGGCGATTGAAATCAAACCCCTTGTTGAGCTGGACGAGCGCGTAGTCCACCCGCTCATCCACCCGCTGCCGATAGAGGCGGAAGATCTCAAAGGCCGTGTTCAGCTTGCCCCGTTTCAGCCCCTCGTCCATTTGGTGGATATCCCGCTCGAAGCGGTGGACATCTGCCGCCAAAAAGAACGATCGGTTGGGATCCAATGTCTTAAGGTAGGTATTGAAGATATGCTGCGCAAAGGCGTCGCTGAGAGAAACCTTGCGGTAGTGGAACCGTTCAAGGACCTTGTTGATGACGAGGGTCGTCTTCACCTGCCGTTGGGTCGGCACGAGAGCCGCCGGCGAGACCTCATCGGAAGCCGCGCTCGCGGGGCCGGCAGCGAACGCGATCAACAAGAGGAGACCTGTAACAAGGAGCTGGCGGTGTCTCATGTTCGAGAGGCTCGCGGAAACCGGGGAATCAGAATGAGACAATGTTAACCAGCCTCAGTTTCCCCGAGGCACCACAAAACAAGGCAGAGGTGCGACGGGCCTCGCAGGATGCGGTCGGGGCTTCTTCTGCCCTCGTATCGCGGCCGACTTGCGCCGGGCTCGATCCAACACTGATGGCCTTGTCGCCTCCCTCCGCGCCGGGGCGATGCCCAGTGGCCAATCGGGGCTGTGGGGGGACATGGCGTCAAAGGGCGCCCGGTCCTACCGGGGGCCGAACGCTCGTCGACGTCGCTACTTCAGCTTGCCGATGCCGAGCATCTTCAAGATGTACTTTTCGTAGATCGGCTCCGAGGTACCCTTCTTCATCTTGCGGATGAAGTACTTCTCGTACGCGATCTTCGCCATGTGAACCCACTTGCCCTTCTTGAACCAGGCGACGTTACGCGGCGGGATCTGCGGCAGCGCGACGAAGGCGGCACCCGTGTCCCCCATGTCGGCAAGGCAGATCGCGTTCCAGGTGGCCAGGGTCGTCCCCTCCTTGCCCGCAATATCGTCTGCGATATTGTGGACGATCGCTGTCACCATAGACTCGATCATGTAGCCCGTCTTCGGGGCACCGGTGGGCACCGGGGTTGCTTCCACCGGGGGGATGGCGATACAGACCCCCGCGGAGAAGATGTTCTTGTACTTCGGGCTGCGTTGGTGCGGGTCCACGACGACGAAGCCCTTCGGATTGCATAGACCTTCCACCCGGGCGACACAGTCCACGCCTTTGAAGGAGGGCAGCATCATGGAATACTTGAATGCGAGCTCGTGGTCTTTGACCTTGTGACCCAGGTCATCGTACTGCTCGACATACATCTTGCCCGGCTCGACCTTCGTTACCTTCGCATTCGTGATCCACTTGATGTCGTGATGGCGCAGCTCGCTCTCGAGCATGCCCTTCGAGTCGCCGACGCCGCCCAGCCCCAAGTGGCCGATGTACGGCTCGGAGCTTACGTAGGTCATGGGAACCCGGTCGCGCATCTTCCGCTTGCGCAGGTCCGCGTCCAGGATAAAAGAGTACTCGTACGCCGGCCCGAAGCAGCTGGCAAACGGCATTGCGCCGATGATGACAGGACCCGGGTCCTCCAGGAACTCCTGGTAATCCGCGTAGGCCTTTTCAGCGTGGTCCACGGTGCACACCGAATGGGTATGCCCTCCGTGAGGACCGGCCCCTTCCACCTCGTCGAAGCATAGCTTGGGGCCGGTGGCGATGATGAGATAGTCATAACCGACGGTTTGCCCGTCCTCGAGTGCGAGCTCGCTCTTCTCCGCGTCGATCTTGTCGCACCGCTTGCCAATGAAGCCGATCCCCTTGCGCTCCAGATGGGGGCCGATGTCGAAGGTAATGCTGTCACGGTCGCGCCAGCCAACCGCCAACCAGGGGCCGGAGGGCACGAACTGAAAGTACTCCCGCTCGTTGATGACGGTGATCTTGTGTTCTTTGCCAAGCTGCTCGCGAAGCTCGTAGGCACAAGGCATTCCGCCTGTGCCGGCACCCAAGACAACAATGTGCGCCATGAGACCGATCCTCTCTTGGTGACGTTAGCCGGTAACCCTCGCCACGCTTCACGATGGATTATAACCGCCCCTCCTGCGGGGAGGGGTCGGTGCCCGCTGTTTGTTAAGCTGCCGGTTCAGCTCCCTTTTTGGGCGACCCACGTAGATTGCCCAAATTACTTGCTGCAGGCCGCCCAGCTCCGTCGGGCGATCGGCGGCGCATCCGCTCAGCGACACACCGATCAAACAGGACCTCGTCCCGTCTGATAGACCTTGCGCCGGAAGAGATCCGTACGCCGGCTGACGACCCGATCCACGAACAGCAGTCCGTCCAGGTGATCGATCTCGTGCTGCACGGCCCGCGCCTCGAAGCCCTCCATCTCAAGCTCCACCGGCTCGCCCAAGGGGTCACGCGCACCCAACCGGATTCGGGTCGCGCGGATCACGTTACCCGTAAAGTCCGGAACGGAGAGGCAGCCCTCCCGGCCGATCTCGAAGCCCTCCCAATGGGTAATCTCCGGGTTCACGAGAACCAGGAAGCCGTGGCTGGCGATGCCCTTCTTGGCGGACACGTCCACGATCGCGATGCGTTGAAAGCGACCCACCTGGGGGGCGGCTATACCGACTGCTGCCGGGCCGACGCGGCGGGTCTCGTCCAGATCGTCGATGAAGGCTCGCAGCTCCTCGTCAAAGCGCGTCACCGGCTGGGAGGCCTGGCGGAGGCGCGGGTCCGGCAGGGTCAGGACGTCGAGGATCGCCATGACTAGCCGATCAGGGTCTCCACCGGGGCCACGTCCACCGCGATTCCGTCAGCGCCGAGGCCCGCAACGGCCTGCTCAAGGGCCTCGATGGTTGCATTCGAGTAACCCTGGATGTTCATGATGTAAACAGGTTGTCGCCGGTCGCCGGCCACATCGGATTCCAGCTCGAGGATGTTGAATCCCACGGCCGCGAGGGCCCCCGTAACCTTTGCCACAATACCCGCCCGATCAGCCCCGACCACCCGCACCTGGACATTTGGCGTCAGGTGGCGATGCAGCCCCCCGTCGACGGAGTCGAGATGCACACGCAGCCCCAGCGCCGCGGCAACCGGGGACAGCACCTCCTCCAGGTCGCGGGGACAGACCCCGCCCGACACCATCATCATGATCGTGAAGTTGCCTCCGAGCCGGATCATGGAGGCCTCACCGAGGGTGCAGCCGGCCTTGTACAAAGCGTCGGTGACCTTGGCGACGATCCCGGGGCGGTCCTCACCGACAAGGGTCAGCATGCTCCACTCGGTCACAGTTCACCTCCCGCCGCAGCGACACGGAGCGGTGATGGTACGCGGAAATGCAGGCACGGGAAATCAAGAATCCGGGTCGATCCAGATCAGGCTTGCCATGCGGCCGGTAGTACCCTCCCGGCGGTAGGAGAAGAAACGTCCAGGCTCCGAATAGGTGCAGAGGTAACCGCCCCATACCCTATCCACGCCGACCGCCGCCAAGCGCTGCCGCGCAAGCGCAAACAGGTCGGCGAGCCATTTGTCTCCGGGCGCGGGACGAAAGGCGACAGCGCAAGCGGGCACTTGGTCGACAAAGCGCTGCCGGAGCTCGGACCCAACCTGAAACGCTTCCGGCCCGATGGCCGGGCCGAGCCAACAGAGCAGATCGGGGGGCGGCTTCCCCATCGCCGCCACAGCCGCCTCGATCACACCGGCTGCAAGTCCGCGCCAGCCGGCATGGACGGCGGCCACGCGGGTGCCCCCGCTGTCACAGAAGAGGAGGGGAAGGCAATCCGCCGTCAACACCGCGCAGACCTCCCCCGGATCGGAAGCCACCGCAGCGTCCGCCTCGCATCCGACTGGCCTGCCCCCTGTCTCCGCAACGGCGCACCCGTGCACCTGGCGCAACCAGTGGGGATCCGCTGGCAACCCGAGCGCGTTCCGCAAGATGGCACGGTTGCGCTGCACATGCGACGGGTCGTCCCCAACATGGTCCGCGGGATTCATACTGGCGAACGGGCCGCCGCTCACCCCTCCCCGCCGCGTCGTACAGACGGCGCGCACTTGGGGCGCAGCCGGCCAGTCGGGCTCAATCCAGTCCACGTTCCGCCCCTTGCCGCAGGAGATCCACGAGCGCCTGGAGATCCTCCGCCATCGGTATCTCCCAGTGCATCGCCTCCCCGGTCTGGGGGTGGCGGAGCCCCAGCGCAATGGCATGCAACGCTTGGCGCGGAAAGACCGGCAGCGCCCGCGCCAGCTTTGGGGACAGTCCCTTGGGCAAACGCGGACGACCTCCGTAGGTCCGATCGCCAACCAGCGGATGGCGAATATGGGCCATATGCACGCGGATCTGGTGCGTGCGCCCCGTGTCCAGTCGCACAGCCAGGAGTGTGTGGGCCGCAAAACGCTCGAGCACGCGGTAATGGCTCACGGCGGGGCGCCCGCCGGCAACCACCGCCATACGGGTCCGCTCCGACGAATGGCGACCGATGGGGGCGTCGACGGTGCCGCCAGCCACCAACCGCCCCTGCACCAGCGCCCGGTACTCCCGGTGGACACTCCGGTCCTGGAGCTGATCCACCAGGGACTTATGCGCCTGTATGGTCTTCGCCACGACTAGAAGGCCCGTCGTATCCTTGTCGAGGCGATGGACGATACCGCCCCTTGGCAACCGGGCGAGCTCGGGCGAGTGGTGCAAGAGGGCGTTCTGCAGGGTGCCGTCCGGATTGCCTGCGGCCGGATGGACGACAAAATCGGCCGGCTTGTTCACGACCAACAGGTGCGCGTCCTCGAAGACGACGTCGAGGGGAATCGCCTGGGCCACGCACTCGTTCAGGTCCTCCAGAACCGAACACAGACGGACCTCCTCGCCGCCGCGCACCTTTTGGCGGCGGCGGCATACCGCGCCGTCCACCCTGACGTTCCCCTCGTCGATCCAGAGCTGCAGACGGCTGCGGGAGAACTCAGGCAACATGTCTGCGAGGACCTGGTCCAGACGGCGGCCGGCCATTGCGGGGCTGATGCGGAGCAGCCGCTCCGCCGAGTCAGGGACCGAGGCCACAGCAGCGACCTCCGCCATCGGTAGCGTCTCTCTCCCCGGCGGCGATGGGGTATACTGGTGGCTTGGTCTCTCGCTGGACGACGCGCTGCATGCCCGTGTTTCGATCGACGCTCACAGGCATCCTGGCCTTGTCCCTGGCTGCCTGCTCGTGGCTAGGATACAAGGAGGACAAGACGAAGGGGTGGAGCGCCAGCAAGCTATATTCGGAGGCATCGTCGGAGCTCGATTCCGGCAACTACAAGACCGCCATCGACTATTACCAAAAGCTGGACGCACGCTATCCCTTCGGCCGCTATGCGATGCAGGGGCAGCTGGACCTCGGATACGCCTACTACAAGGCGGAAGAGCCCGAATCGGCCATCGCCGCCGCCGACCGTTTCATAAAGCTCTATCCGCAGAACCCCTATGTCGACTACGCCTACTACCTGAAGGGGATCGTCAGCTACTACCGCAACATCGGTTTTCTGGATCGCTACATCCCGACCGATCCGGCCCAGCGGGACCCCGGCTCGCAGCTGGATGCCTTTCAGGACTTCGCCGAGCTCCTGCAGAAGTTCCCAAACAGCAAGTACGCACCCGACGCCCGCCAGCGAATGATCTTCCTGCGCAACAACCTTGCGAAGCATGAGGTCCACGTTGCGCGGTACTACTTGAAACGACGTGCCTATGTCGCCGCCGCCGACCGGGGCTCGTACGTGGTCGAGCACTACGAGCGCACCAGCGCGGTGGAGTCCGCCCTGGAGGTGATGATCGAGGCATACAAGCGCCTCGGGGACAAGAATCTCGCAGCGGACACGGAGCGGGTGTTGGAGCTGAATCGCAAAGAGGGACGCTTCGTCTCTGAGCCAGCGCCGCCCGGCCAAGCCAATCTTCCCCGCAAGATCTGGAATTACCTGGGGCTCGACAAGAACTAGCGGAGGGCGCCGGCCCACTGACCGTCCGCCCGGCTGCCCCTCAGATCGCCGCCGCGTCCTCCTCCCCCGTCCGGATGCGGATGGTGCGTTCGACATCGCAAACAAAGATCTTTCCGTCCCCGATCTTGCCCGTCCGAGCGGCGTTGGTGATGGCGTCGATACAGGCCTCGAGGTGATCATCGCCGATCACGATCTCGATCTTGACCTTGGGCAGGAAATCCACGATGTACTCGGCCCCGCGGTAGAGCTCCGTATGCCCCTTCTGGCGCCCGAACCCCTTGACCTCGATGGCGGTCATGCCTCTGATACCGGCTGCTGACAGGGCCTCTCGGACGTCATCCAGCTTGAAGGGCTTGATGATGGCTTCCACCTTCTTCATG